>CAYGXY010000057.1:0-6888 GCA_964354045.1 uncultured Dehalococcoidales bacterium | reverse complement strand
ATTGCATGAGATATTGAATGTGTACAGCGTAGCCTACGATGGGCAGAGCTGGGATAAAGATTTAATTTTTACACACGGCATAAAGAATATGCTGGATGCGATCAAGGCCGGCAGGAAGCCGAATCCAAAATAGAGGGAAAGCTCTGTTTTATCAAAGGAGGTTGGCATTGTGAGTGAGCATAGCATAGTATCGGCCGGGGTTACTGATAGCGCTGAGGACTTTGCACGCCTGGCTCTCATAGCTGCACCCAAGTATCTGCCAGCGCTCTACGCAGGCATGCATGATAATGTTCATCGCAATCTTTTCCGGCATCGTGATAATATCCTGGGTTTCATGCATACGTATTTCATGCAGGTTGATGGCAAGAATGCCGGCATGGTTGTCGCATATGATTGGAAGGCCAACAAGAAGGAGCAGCTCAGGACGACGCTGCTGATCATACGATGCATGGGCCTGAAATTTTTCAAGCAGATACGGCACATGCAGTGGTCTGCTGAGAACTTAGGCCGCATCGATGATGGAACTTACTATATCCCTGTGCTGGGATTCTATGAGGAGTTCAGGAGCAGGGGCCTCGGCATGGAGATATTAAAGTTCGCGCAGGAGCAGGCTGTTAAAGCAGGCGCTATTAAGATCGAATTGGATGCCGAAACGTACAACAAGGATGCCATCAGGTTTTACAAGAGGTTTGGGATGCGTGAAGTTGGAGAGCCGAAAAGCACCACAATAAATGGAGAGAAATTCGAGTTTGTACGAATGTCAAAGGATATATCACGCTAGGAAGGTCGATGAAAATTTACTCGGCTGGGATGTGGAGTAACGTCGATTGCAAAGGGGGGTGTTAAATGGGCTGGTTTCTTCTATTTCTAGCGATAGCTTTCGAAGTGGCCGGTACCACCTGTATGAAGCTGTCCGATGGCTTCAGCAAGTTAGTACCGTCGGTGCTGATATTCGTTTTCTATGGTATATCGTTCGCTATTTTCTCGATGGCGTTAAAGAAAGGTATCAATCTGAGCGCTGCTTACGCCATATGGTGCGGCATCGGCATATCTTTGATCGCGGCCATTGGCATATTCTACTTTAAAGAGCCGGTGACTGTTCTGAAGATGTCTTCGATCGCTTTGATAATCGCCGGTGTGATTGGTCTGAGCTTTTGCAAGGTAACAGGATAGAACGGGGTATAATGGTTTGTTAGCGAAGATCGGCGAAGTAATAAAATCCTCTACCGAAAGCTTCATGGCTGAGTGCTACGAGCTGCACATTCCCCCCTCCTTTGGCAGCCTGGTACGGACGAGAGAGGGCAATATTGATATTTATGCCGTGGTATCAGGCGCTTCCACCACCAGCATCGAAGCAGGCCGCCGCCCGATAGCCCGCGGGAGAGGCGATGTTAATGAGGAAGATATCTATCTTTCCAATCCTCAACTTGAGAAGCTGATGCGCACGGAATTCACTGCGCTGGTGGTTGGGCATGGCGACAGTGGCAAGTTCAGCCAGTATATACCGCCGCGTCCCGCCAGGATACATAGCTTCGTTTACTCTTGTGAACCTGATGAGGTAGCTATGTTCAATCAGTCGCTGGCGTATCTCAGCATGCTGGTTGATGTTCCGGAACGGTCGAACGAACTTATCGCCGCTGCGCTGCGTAACGCTGCCGCGGCATATTCGGAACCGATGGCCTTTTTGGTACGGGCCGGCAAGGAGCTTGCGCTTATGATTTCGGGCGACACTAATAGACTTAACATAATATTAAAGAAGGTAAGGGTGTGACAGAGGATCGCAAGCTGGGTTTCGTTATTTCCGGCGCGCTGACGAAGGGCATTGACGTGAGGCTCGACGGTGATATATCCGTCGAAGACCTGGCGGTCGGCCGCTACGTCACCATCGAGGGGCAAAAACGAAGGTTCTTTGGAATGGTCACGGATGTTACCCTCGATGCTTCGGATCAACGCATTATGTCTGCACCGCCTGATATATCTGATCCCTTCATCGCAGATGTTATTAAAGGCACCAGCACCTTCGGTAGGGTACACATTCTGCCAATGCTCACTATAGGCAGTGGCGCCGATATTTTGCTCGAAGGTCCCGAACCGGTGAAGACTGTGCCGGCGCATTTCTCGGTTGTGCGTGAAGCCAGCGAGCAGGATATCGGCTCCGTGTTCGGTTCGGTTGCCGAGGGGCAGTTCTACATCGGCACGCCGCTTGATATGGAGACCAGAGTCCGTCTCGATACAGCAAAGCTGGTGACGCGTTCTAACGGCATATTTGGCAAGAGCGGTACGGGGAAGACATTTCTTGCCAGACTGGTGCTTATCGGCATATTGCAGGAGGGCTCGGCGATCAACCTCATATTTGATATGCACAACGAGTACGGCTGGGAGGGCACCAGCGAGGGCAGCCGCAAGGTTAAAGGGCTCAAGCAGCTCTTTGGCTCGAAAGTAGCTATCTTTGCGCTCGATGCGGAGAGCGCGCGCAGACGCAAGGTCTCCCCTGATTATGAAGTTAAGATAGGTTACGATGAGATCGAGCCTGATGATATCGCGCTGCTCAAGGAAACTCTAGATCTCACCGACGCTGCGGTGGGGGTGCCGTATCGCCTAGCCCGTCACTCTAAGGGGCAAAAGTGGCTGGAGGAGTTCCTTGCTATCGAAGGTAAGGATGCGCTGAATGAGCTGGCGGAGAGCCTTGGAGAGCACGAGGCAACGGTAGCGGCGCTGCATCGCCGTCTTAGTGTATTGAAGCGCATGCCATTTCTGGTTTCGGAGGTGAAGGGCAGCGCGATCGACAGCATTTTGGGCTATCTGGAACGTGGGATACATGTAGTCCTCGATTTTGGGCGCTATGGCGATAATACGGCTGCTTATATTTTAGTGGCAAACCTGCTCACGCGGCGCATACATGCAATGTACCGTGAAAAGATGGAGCGGGCGATGGCTGAGGGTAGCGCCAAGCCCAGGCCCTTAGTCATTACTATCGAGGAAGCACATAAGTTCCTCAGCCACGAACTGGCCGGTCAGACGATCTTCGGCACAATCGCCCGCGAGATGAGGAAGTATAACGTAACACTGCTCGTAGTCGACCAGCGTCCCAGCGGCATCGATGAAGAGGTTATGAGCCAGCTGGGCACTAAGATAACGTGTCTTCTGGATAACGAGAGGGATATCGAAAGTGCGCTCACCGGCGTATCGGGCAAGGGGGAGCTCAAGGCTGTGCTCTCGAAGCTTGATAGCAGGCAGCAGGCCCTCATCTTCGGGCATGCGGTCCCTATGCCGGTGGTGATAAAAACGCGTGATTATGGTACCGCGCAGTCATACAAAGAGCTGGGATTCCGCGAGGCGCTGGAACGGAAGAAAGATTCTGATAAGGATCTGAAGGATTTGTTTGCGGAGTGATATCTGTTACGGAATCGTTGGTCGGGGAGGTAGCTAATGAAGATGCCAAAGTTGAAGATGTCACAATTGAAGATAAGCAGGATTGGGGGGCGGGAAATGATGCAGGATAACGTGACACAGAGTACAGGTACTAAAAAGCGAATAGAAATCACCTGGCTGGTGAAGGTTATAGTTTTCGGTGTGCTGCTGTCTGGTGCCGGGGCTTTCTTTGGCCTTGCTCTGAAATGGGCTGGTAATGGCTATGTACATCTGGTCCCGGGGACATGGGGGCAGTGGGAGGCCATTCAATTGGGTTTGTGCGTGATGGGATCTTTCGCGGCAGTTGCAGTAACTGCTGGATTCGTTGCTATTCTAATCCGGCCCTTCTGGGTGGCAGCCCTTTCTTTCCTTGTATCCTCCTTATCGTTGTTTCTGACGTTTGAGATTTCACTGCTTAGCTTTGTAATAGCGCTGATATATTTCGTAATGGGGCTTGTTTATCTTGCCGGTGTCAGGACGGAGATCGCTCATCGCATCAAATTCTCTGTATTGCAGATTCGTAGCAGCCAGACCGTTCTCCTTGTGATTCTTGTCGCTTTAGCATGCACCAGCCTTTATTTTGGGTATGCCAATAAAATTAATAAAGAGGGTTTCAGGCTTACGGATGAAGGAATAAGCTCGATAGTCAAGTATGCTGATGATTATATTATAGATAAAATATTGCCGGAAGGCGTAAACAAAGAGCAAATATTATTAGAGCTGCGCAGCTATCTTGACAATGACCTGCAGGATGATATGGTAGCATACGAAGGCTATATCCCAATGGGGTTTGCCGCAATTGCTTTCTCCGTATTGATGCTGGCGACATTCATCCTTTCCTGGTTTCCGCTTCTGATTCTATCGATTATATTCTTCCTGCTGCTGCGCCTTAAACTGGTGAAAAGGAAAGCGCATCCGGTGGAAGTGACTAGGTTAAGCATTCAATAAAACTCAAGGTAAGTGACTCATGGTAAGCACCCAGAGCCGATCGTATAATTACCCTTTTATCGATGAACTGAAAAACTGTCTTGATGCCCCGGATGCATACGAGGTTATTAAGGATCATCCCTGGAGTTTTTTCCTGGATAGCGGGATCAATCCCTATGGCCTGGGGCGTTATTCTTTCATAGGAAGCGACCCTTTCCTTGTGTTCAGCAGCTGTGGCGGGGATATACAACTGGTTTCGCATGACGATCGAATTTCGCTTAGAGGCAACCCCTTTGATATTCTGAGGGAGCAGCTGAATCGATACAAGATCGATGGTTCCTTGTGTCCAGTACCATTTGCTGGGGGAGCGGTAGGTTATTTTGGATACGACTTGTGTCACTTCATCGAGAGGTTGCCTGTTACTACCAGAGATGATCTGGTGCTGCCCGATTGCTGTATGGCATTCTATGATTCTGTCCTTGCCTACGACCATGTGGAGAACAGGGTTTATGCAATTGCCTCCGGTTTACCTGATGTCGATAGGTTACGAAGGGAGAGGAAAGCCAGGCAGCGCATTGACGAGTTGACGTATTTAGTGTGCCATAATGGTAAGAACAACGATGTAAAACGTGCAAAAAGAGTTTCATCTCAATCACGATTTACAGATGTGAATGACTTAGTAGAACTTCGCTCCAATTTTACGCGTGATGAGTATTTAAAAGCCGTAGAAAATGCTATCGAGTACATCGCGAATGGCGATATTTTCCAGGTGAACCTGTCGCAGCGTTTTGAATCGGACTTAACCATCGATCCGTATGATTTATATTTACGGCTGCGAGGCATAAATCCATCGCCATTTGCTTGCTACCTTAATTTCGGGGATGTAACAGTGGCCGGCGCTTCTCCGGAGAGGTACTTGCACCTCGATGGAAATACGGTCGAGACCAGGCCGATGAAAGGCACGCGTCCGAGGGGGCGTTCGTCTGTTAAAGATGACATGCTTGCAGCTGAGCTGCTTAGGAGTAAGAAGGATTGTGCTGAGAATATCATGATAGTTGATCTTGAGAGGAACGATCTGGGCAAGGTTTGCGAATATGGCTCAGTGAAGGTCAGGGATTTGTGCACGCTTGAAAAGTATGCGACGGTGTTTCAGCTTACATCCACTGTTACGGGAAAGCTCAGGGAGGATAAGGATAGAATCGACTTGCTCAAGGCTGCTTTCCCAGGGGGTTCGATTACAGGGGCGCCCAAGGTACGGGCTATGGAGATAATAGATGAATTAGAACCCACCAGAAGAGGGGTTTATACCGGATCGGTAGGTTATTTGGGATTCGATGGTTGTATGGATTTAAATATTGTGATCCGCACCTTTGTAATCAAGAATGGCAGAGTCTATTTTCAAGTCGGCGGCGGCATCGTTTCGGATTCCGATCCACAGGCGGAGTATCAGGAGACGCTGGATAAAGCGCAGGCGCTTATGGCAGCGTTAGGATTGCGTAATGCGGCTAAAAACGTAAGGAGTTAATTGTATGTCAGTAAAGAAATATCCCGTTGGCTCTCCCGAAGATTTAATAATCAATACCCTGCCCAAGATCGTGAACGGCTTTAAGCAGTTTATCGAGGTATCTCAGGGGTTCCTTCGCGATTTTCAGCTCGACCTGCAATTGATTTCCACAGGGACAGCGGACTCCAGCCAGATGATAGATGATCTGCAGAAGAAGATGAAGGGTTTGCAGAGGGAAATGCTGCACGCTGCTAAGACGGCTGAGCATTTTCAGGAAACGATCAATGAAATGAAGAAGCGACTGGAAGCTTAGGCATGGTAGTGCTGATAATCGATAATTACGATTCTTTTGTGTTCAACCTGGCGCAGTATGTCGGTCAGGCCGGCGCTGAGCCTGCTGTATACCGCAATGATGCTATCAGCATTGACGACATCGAATTGATGGCTCCATCGCATATCATCATATCGCCCGGGCCGAAATCGCCTCCGGATGCCGGCATATCCAATAATGTAATAAAGAGTTTTGCAGGGAAAATACCGATATTAGGCGTGTGTCTGGGGCATCAGTGTATCGGACATGTGTATGGGGGGCGTATCGAGCGGACGCGGCCGGTTCATGGGAAATCGTCATCTATATACCATGACAATCGTACTATTTATTCAGGCGTTAAAAATCCCTTTGATGCCGGGCGTTATCATTCTCTGTCCATCCGTCCGGGAACGCTGTCCGATTCAATAGTAGTCTCGGCTACCACTGCGGATGGCGATATCATGGGGGTTCGTCATAAGAGATTTGTTGTAGAGGGTGTTCAATTCCATCCGGAATCGGTGCTGACGCCTGCGGGATATGATATGATAGGGCGCTTTCTAAGTATAGCCAGCCCTGTGTGGAATGAAACGTTTTAGATATGGAGCAATTAGTTTACATAAACGGAGAGATTATAAGCCGGGATAAGGTTCAGATACCGGTCTTTGATCGTGGTCTGCTGTATGGTTATGGTCTGTTTGAAACAATGCGCTCTTATAATGGCCATGTTTTTTATCTT
>CAYGXY010000056.1:0-4799 GCA_964354045.1 uncultured Dehalococcoidales bacterium | reverse complement strand
AGCAATCAGTTCGAGAAGGTGGGGCGTAATATCCGGAAAATCGTGCGCGGTGAAACTGAGGATGCGGATGAAGAGAAGGAACTGACTGTCCTCTTTACCGGTATAACGGTATATATGCTGCACGAGGGCCTCAAACGCATGTTTGAGCTTTCCGAGAATCAAATGGTCGGCATCATCGACGATTTCTTTACGAATTACTATCCCAAGTTCATAAGGCGGGAACAGCCTGAAAGTTGAGCGAAAGGAGCCGTGTGTCCGTAGCATCGATATATGAGCCGATAAAGGGCGGTCTGGAGCTGGTGGAGAAGAGGCTGAAGTCTCTATCCAACGTGGAGTTTCCCTGGGTCTCCGTTCCGCTGAGCTATGTGCTGGACAGCGGCGGCAAGAGGATCAGGCCGGTGCTGACCCTCCTTTCCGGCAAGTTCTACAACTACGATCTGGATAAGCTGGTGACCATGGGGACGGGCATAGAGGTGTTCCATACCGCCTCGCTGGTTCACGATGACGCGGTCGATAAAGCCCTCACGCGCCGCGGCAAGCCGGCGGTGAACCAAGTGTGGGGGGAGGGCATCGCGGTGCTACTGGGCGATTACCTTTATGCCCTCTCTGCTGAGCTTATCTGCAGCTTAGGCGATCTGAGGGTCATGGAGCTTTTCGCCAAGACGCTCACCGAGCTCTCCAGCGGTCAGCTGCGGGAGACCTTCGGGACGCGCAACTGGAAGCAGACGCGTGAGGGTTACTACGAACAGATAAACAGCAAGACGGCCTCGCTCTTCGCGGCGTCCACGGGCGGCGGCGCGATACTGAGCGGCGCATCGGAGGAGGCCATCGCGGCGCTGAAGAGCTACGGGCGCAACGTGGGCCTGGCGTTTCAGGTGGTGGACGATATACTGGATTTCACCGCTGATGCGAAGGAGCTGGGCAAGCCTGTAGGCAGCGATCTGCTGCAGGGGACTATCACCCTGCCGACGCTTCTGTTCATGGAGCAGAATCCCAAGGACAAGAGCATTAAGACCCTGTTTGAGAAAAAGGGCGGGCAGGAGGAAGTGAATCGCATAATCGAGAAGGTGCGCAACTCATCTATTCTGGAAGACTGTTATAAGGTGGCCGAGGATTTCTCTGCCAGGGCCCGCCGCGACATCGAGTGGCTGCCGGACAAAGATTGCCACAGGGCGATGATAGAGCTGGCCGACTTCGTCGTCGAAAGACGAAAGTAAGCTATTTCTCCCGCTTCAGCCTGTCAAACCATGCAGCAGATCAGGGTTGTTCTCATCCTCGTTCCAGCGAGCAGGATTGTTAAGGATGTATTCCCGGACCTCCGCCAGTTCTTCCTCGCTGCGAATTACATGTTCGTAATAATTGCGTTGCCAGAATGGGCCACCCGATGTGAGGCGTAATTCATTTATGCGCTTTGTGGACACCGTTTTGAAAGCGCCGACCAATCGTCCTAAGGGTTTTCGTTTCTCGGTAGGGGCGGTTCGCGAACCGCCCCTACGTATGTCATCACGAATCATAATGATTCCGTGCAGATGGTTCGGCATCAAAATCGACATATCCAATTCAACATACGGATATTGTACTGCCAGCCATTTCCATGCATCGGTCACGATCTGTCCAATCTCGTTCAATCGCATTTCTCCGTCCGCAATTTCTCCTAGGAGGCATGCCCGATTCTGCGTGCAAACCGTCACGAAATATGCGCCTGCCTGAGAATAATCATATTCTTGCAACCGGACGGAACGGCGGCGATGTTTGTCCGGTTCAAACCTCATATCCGCAATTCCTTTTGATGCGTGATTTATCATGTCCCTACGTTTTTTCCCGCTTCAGCCTGTCCAGCCAAGCAGTCGATTTTAAATCACGCTCCAGAATGTAGCGAATATATTGCCGTAGAATGATCTCCAACTCCTGCATAAGCTCGGCGCTCACCTTCACCTTGCGCGATTTTTCATAGTCGTTCGATTGCCAGTAGCGCAGCGTTTTGAGGGCGTTGAGCGATATCGGGCGGCATAGCGATGCCTTGGTACGGCACTTGGGGCACAGCACGCCGCCGTCACTGATACTGAAGTAGTTTTCGGTCGGCTCGATCTGCGCTTTGCATCTGAGACATTCGTATAACTCCGGTTTATAACCAAGATGCGTGAGCAGATTGAGTTCGAAATATCGTAAGGCCAGCTCGCCGTCGTCGCTTTCGCTGATATGATGCAGTGTTTCGAGCAGGAGACTGTAGGCAGGATAGTTGACTATATGTTCCTCTGTAAGCTGATCTACCATCTCGACAGCATAGAGGGCAAGGCTTGTGCGCCACAGGTCGTCCCTTAACGGCAGAAAACCGGAGATGGTCTCTGATTGGCTGATGACATCGAGATTCTGGCCGCGCGCCAGCATCATCTGGCTGTGGGTGAGGAGCTCAAGGTGGCCGGCCAGCTTGCTTTTGGGGCGGCGCGAGCCCTTGGCGATGGCGCTGATTTTGCCCATGTCCGGGGTATAAAGTACAAGTATCTTGTCCGCCTCGCCAAGTATGATGCGTTTAAGGACGATAGCCTCAGTCTTGTAAACCTTTGGCGTTGACATCAGTTCGATTTCAGTAAGATGAGGATCAGATCTTCTTCTGGAGCCAGTTATCTATAAATTCCAATAAGCGCTGGTCGACCCCCTGTTTTAACAGCCGCTTGTAGTTGAATATCGATGGCGGTCCATCGTCCGGCCGCAGAATGTGGGTCAGGTTCGACACGATGTGGTATTCGACCGGTCCTTTAGCTAATTCTGCTACCAGTGCGGCATCCTGAGGGTCTACCTGTATATCCTTATCCCCAGTGATGGCCAAGATAGGGCAATTGACATTGCGCATAGTATATTTCGGATCGTACTCTATATGCTCCCGCAGCCACTTGGCATTGATCTTCTGTCCTTTATAGCGGAAGGTGTCTTTGTCTATATTCTTAGCCTTTTCAAATATTACCTGTTGCGTTTTGATCGGGTCATAGCGCAGTATCTTCCATATTATTTTATTTATTAATCTGGCAAGTCCCTTTCCGTTTTCGACATCATCTTTAATCAGTTTAGCCTGATATTTAAGGCCATCTTCCAGTTTTCGTGTTTGCACACCGAGCAGGATGAGCCCCGCTATATCTGCGTAGCTGAGATAAATCTTGGGTGCTATCATTGATCCCTCGCTATGGCCTAATAGAAAGATTTTATCTTTATTGATATTGTTATGCGTGGTGAGAAACCTGTATGCCGCCATCCCATCCTGTGCCAGATCGTAAAAACCAGCCGCGTCAAAGGACCCGCCGCTTTTTCCACAGCCTCTTTTATCATATCTCAAGCTGGCGACCCCTTTTTGCGCCAGGTAGTGTGCTATTGTATTGAAGGCATCTATCTTCATATGCGGGGTGTTTTCATCCCTGTCTAACGGGCCCGAACCGTGTATCATCAGCACACAGGGGAAAATTCCATCCTCCGATGGCAGGCAAACCGTTCCCGCGAGTTGGGTATCGCCGGAGTTGAAGGTTATTTTATTTTCTATCATCGTCCTTTTCTAATATAGCTTTCAGATTTCTGACTATTGTGAAAACAGGAACGTATGGATAGGCTTTTAGAGTATCTCCATAAGTTTAATTTCAAAATTCAGGTCTTTGCCGGCAAGGGGGTGATTTGCATCGATCTTTAACCCGTCCTTATAAACCTCTACCACTGTTACCGTAGTGCTGCCGCCGTCTTTTAGAGGCACCTTGAATGTGTCGCCGACGTCTGGTTTATAACCTTTCGGATATTCGCGAGACTTGATGGTATCTACCAGTTCATCGCGGTATGGGCCGTAAGCTTGTTCGGACGGTATGTGTATGATCTTAGTCTGATTCGTCTTCATGCCGATAATCGCCTGTTCAAAACCTGGCAGCACTTTTCCCGAACCCAGGGTTATCTGCAGGGGAGTGTTGCCATGCATCTCCGAGGAATCGAAGACCTTGCCGTCATCGAGTGTGCCTACATAAAGTACCAGTACAGTATCGCCGGCTTTTGCCTTTGCCATTTGGCTCCTTTCAAATTGAAAGATATATATTTAATTCGACCGTTTAATTCGCTAAATTATATAAATAAACCTATTATTCGGTTTTAACTATATCTACTAGAGTTATTTCGAAGTGAAGGTTCTCGCCGGCCAGTTGATGAGTGTTAAGAAATGTTACGCTTGTATTTGATATGTTGGCGGCTATGGCGATGATAACTTTGCCGTTTGGCGTCTGCACCTGATATTGTTGGCCTACTACAGGTGCTTCAAACTCCGGGTCAAGATCGTATACAACCTCTGCAGGGCCGTAACCGTCCTCAGCCGAGATGTTTACCGTCGTGGACTCCCCCACGGTCAGCCCGATTACAGCTTGTTGGAAGCCAGGGAGTATGCCTTGAGCGCCTATAGCAAACTGCAGGGGGTCGGGATGCCCGAAGGACTCATTGACTGAAGAATCGAACTCAGTTCCATTATCTAGTGTGCCCGTATATTCGACCTTGACGGTATCCCCTTCCTTGGCAGTTGCGGCGCCGTTGGAGCATGCGCTCAGCATAAAAATACAAGCAACCGATAGTGCACATAATATGTTCAATATCTGTCGTTTCGATATCGTTATTCCCACTTAACCTCCTTCACGGTCTCTTAATCAGTCTTATATAGCTAAAATGAATCATGTTCAACTGCTCGTATTGCTGCTGGTCTGTTTTGCTGCCTTGATTAGCTCCACCAAGGTTATTTCAAAATTCAGATTCTCCCCCGCCATCTGGTTTAAGTTCTGCAGCGTTAC
>CAYGXY010000055.1:0-7783 GCA_964354045.1 uncultured Dehalococcoidales bacterium | reverse complement strand
CGGGGAACGTGGTTGCGGTGGGCACAGCCAACACTACGTCTTAAGGTTCGTGTACAGCATTTAGCGACCCTTAATGTATGTGCACGGACGAAGTCCAGTGCACATACGAACAAATTAGCGCGCCGCAGCTGTAAAAGGCGGGGTTGTACCCTCTCAATTTGAATGAAACGTTAGCTTAGATACAGAGGTGCAGGAGACTCATCTCCCGCCAGGGGTTTGGGGGTGTCCCCTATTCTTTTTTTCAAATCCCCCAAGATTGGGGGATAACAGGGGGTTGATTATCCTCAAATGACATCCCATGCGCTATAATATTCCCATCATGCAACCGAACAAGACCTCCGTCCTCATAGCCACCACCCTCGGCGCGTTCCTGACGCCCTTCATGGGCTCGGCGGTGAACGTAGCCGTCCCCGCCATCGGTCAGGAATTCAATATGAGTGCCACTACTCTGCCGTGGATCAGCAACTCCTACCTCATCGCATCCCTGACATTCCTGCTCCCCTTCGGCAGGCTGGCCGACATCTACGGCAGGAAAAAGATATTCACCTGGGGCATCGTGGTATTCACCGTCTTTTCGCTCCTTACCGCGCTGTCCAACTCGACTGAGATGTTCTTCGCCTTCCGCGCGTTGCAGGGGATCAGCGGCGCCATGATCTTGGGCACCAGCGTGGCGCTGCTTACATCTGCCTACCCGCCGCAGGAGCGCGGACGCGTGCTGGGCATCAACGTGGCATCGATATATTTCGGCCTCTCCATCGGGCCGGTCCTTGGAGGCGTGCTGGTCGATCACCTCGGGTGGAAGAGCATATTCCTAGCGATCCTGCCTGTATGCCTCGTCGTGCTCGCCCTGATAATCTGGAAGCTCCGCGGCGAATGGGCCACCGCAAAAGGCGAGAAATTCGATCCCGTCGGAGCTGTCATCTACGGCGTCACCATAATAGCCCTCATGTGTGGCCTCTCCCTACTGCCGGAGTTATGGAGCGTGGGGCTTATCGCGGCAGGTGTTGCGGCATTGATAGGATTTATATGGTACGAGACAAAGTCACGCAGCCCCCTTCTCGACATCAATCTTTTCCGGCGCAATATCCCCTTCGCCTTCTCCAGCCTGGCCGCGCTGATAAACTATGCGGCTACCTTTGCCATCTCCTTCCTTCTCAGCATCTACCTGATAAACATTAAAGGTTACAGCCCGGAAGTCGCCGGCTACATACTGGTGACACAGCCGGTATTCCAGGCCGTCTTCGCCCCGATCGCAGGGCGCCTCTCGGACAGGATAGAGCCCAGGATCATCGCCTCGGTGGGGATGGCGGTAACCGTCATCGGGCTTGCTCTGCTGGTATTTGTCAGAGAGACGAGCTCGCTGGCATTAATTATCGGCGGGCAGGCGCTGCTGGGATTCGGCTTCGGGCTGTTCACCTCGCCCAACACCACCGCGATCATGAGCTCCGTTGAAAACAGGATGTATGGAGTGGCCGCGTCCACGGTGGCCACCATGCGCCAGACCGGCATGACGCTGAGCATGAGCATCGTCAACGTGCTTTTCGCCGTCTACATCGGGAGTAACCAGATGACGTCCCAGAACCCGGACGCGTTCATGCAGAGCTTCAAGGTGGCCTTCATCATCTTCGCCTGCCTGTGCTTTGCCGGCATCTTCGCCTCGCTGGCCCGCGGCAAAATGCATAGCAGAATGTAGGGGCGAACCCCTGTGTTCGCCCTCCTCGTCATTGCGAATCGATTCCCGTAGGGGCGGTTCGCGAACCGCCCCTACCCACAAGAACGACGAGATTGCCGAGGGTTTTCATTTTTACCCATTCTTGACATGCGATTAACCCTCGCTTACTATTGGTAAAGCATTTCTAAAAGAAGGGTCTTTATGAGAAATATCTTCCGCTTCTTGGCTGTAGTTCTAGTATTGGCGTCGCTTGTGAGTATTGTAGGTTGTTCTTCCGGCTCACAGGAAGTAGCTTCTAACAACTCTGTAGCAGTACAAATGCTGAAGATTTTACCTTCGAATTTTGATGGTTTTATTTATATGAATATATCCGAATTAAGAACCGATGAACACTTGTCAGGATGGTTGGAATACTTCAAGGAAGTAGGAAATATGGATTTCCCCGAACAAGCAAACGGTTTTGGTACAGGCACTTTAGTCAGTGATGATATCTTCATGTTAGAAGGGATTGTTAGCATTGATCAGATTTACGGAAATGACAGTATTGAATCATATAACTACGGAGGCTTCAGTGTGTGGACAAAGTATTATAGTTCGGTACTTATTGATGGTATTTATGTTGAAGGTAGGGATGAAACTTTACGAGCCTGCATAGATGTTGTGAATGGCAAAGCAGATTCAATGTATGATGCCGTAAAGGATGTGGTTGGTCGGCTACCTGTTTCATTTATGCTAAACATACAAGTTTCTCCTCCTTTACACGGAACATCTGGAGCTATCCAAGGAGATAAGCTTATATCAACAGAGATATATGAATTGAATAGCCCTGCGGCAGCTCTATATTACGCTGAGTTTCTATACAACGAATCCGTGACCCATGATGTAGTAACTAGAGATATAACGACAGACAGTATATTTGTAACAGTAGTAACTACGATGCTGATAACCCCAACACCAACTGAATGAACACAATACTACGGTTACGAAAAAGGCTGCTTTATCCCTCAACCAGAGGTTTTTAAGTCGTATAATCGCTGTTTATCGCCACGTACTCCGCCGTAAGGTCGCAGCCCCACGCCGTAGCTGAGTGCTTCCCCTCGTTGAGCGCCACACGAACCTTGACCTCATCCTTACCCATGGCCGCACTCGCCGTCTTCTTATCGAACGGAACGGGCTCGCCCGCGGACATTAGCTGTATCTTATCCAGATAGAGGTCGACTTTCTTAGGATTGAATTCGGCCCCGCTGCGCCCCAGCGCCGCGATGATGCGTCCCCAATTCGGATCGCGACCATGAACCGCGGACTTCACCAGCGGAGAGCCGACAATGGTGCGCGCGGCTATGCGCGCGTCGGCCAGCGATTTGGCACCTTCGACCGTAACCTCAATGAGACGCGTAGCTCCTTCGCCGTCGGCGGCGATGCTGCGCGCCAGGTAAATACAAACTTTCGACAGAGCCTCTGCAAACGCCTCCGCGGCCTTCGTCCCCACCTTGACTACGCCTCCGGCGCCGTTAGCCAGTATCAATACCGTATCGTTGGTGCTGGTATCACCGTCGACGGTGATCATATTCAGGGAAGCGTCGACAGCTTCGCCCAGCAATTGATCGAGTAAACATGCGTCAATCTTGGCATCGGTCGTGAGGAAGGACAGCATGGTGGCCATATCTGGGTGAATCATACCCGCGCCCTTGGCTATGCCGGCGACGATAAATCCACACTCCTCGACAGCGACGGCGATCTCCTTGGGATGCGTATCGGTTGTCATGATGGCCCGCGCCAGCTCGTGACCGCCAGTCGCCGACAGCTCCATCTTCATAGCACCCGCCTCGATCAGATCGATGGGAAGTTTCTTGCCGATGACGCCGGTGCTGGCCACCAGTACGGAGTCGTCAGGGATATCTAGCTTTCTTGCCGCGATCTGCGCCATAGCCCTGGCATCCTTCATGCCCTGTGCTCCGGTGCAGGCGTTGGCGCATCCGGCGTTGATGATGACCGCCTGCGCCTTCCCTGAAGCTACACGTTCCTTGCACCACTGCACCGGAGCAGCTTTAATTCGATTCTTTGTAAAACGACCGGCGACAGCGCAGGGCTTCTCGGAATACAAAATGCCGAGGTCCGGCCCGCCCTTCGTCTTGATACCGGCAGCAATCGCTCCGGCTAGAAATCCCTTTGGCGAAGTTATTGTTCCGTCACGTAAATTTTTCACAAGCGCAATATATCATAGGCACGATGGCAACGCAATAAGAGGAGGCGCAGGATTCCTCCCGCCGACAACGTGGGAGTGCAGAGGGTTTTCCCTCTGCCGGGGTCTTAGGGGTGTCCCCTAAATCTTTTTAAGTCCCCCAAAGTATGGGGGACTATCAGGGGGTTTGGTTGTTGTTTACCCCTTTCAAGGGGGATAGCAGGGGGTTGGATAATAAATTGACACACTCCTCTATCGTGTCAGGGCTTGCAAGGCGTGGTATAATATCGCAATATCCTTTTATCAGGGCGGTAACCCTGAGAGGGTATATATACTATGGAAGGTGAATTATGAAGAGTGGAAAGTATTTCTTGGTATTATTACTGAGCATCTTACTAACTACCGCAATCGCGTGCGGAGGCGGTGAAGCAGAGCCTACACCCACACCTACGGAAATTCCAACCCCTACCGCAGTACCAACGCTGCCGAACCTGAAAATCACCAGCATCGCTTTTGATTCAGCCACAGGATGCGAGGGTGATACGGTAGTTTTCACCATAACGATCGAAAACCAAGGGACTCTGTCTTCTCCATCCTGTCACTGGTGGTTGACTATCTACGAAGCTAAAGAAAGCCTTGGCACATTGATCGGTCTTCCCCCCGGAGCAAGTACTGTTGTCAACACCTCCATAA
This sequence comes from uncultured Dehalococcoidales bacterium, assembly GCA_964354045.1. Classification (GTDB taxonomy): domain Bacteria; phylum Chloroflexota; class Dehalococcoidia; order E44-bin15; family E44-bin15; genus JAYEHL01. The sequence continues at coordinate 3,236 of CAYGXY010000055.1, read as the reverse complement.
CTCTTGACAGCAATATTACCGGTACGTTTAACACCACAGCGATAGTCGATTCGATGTCCGAGGTTGCTGAGCTGAACGAAAGCGATAACCAGTTCATTCAACCGCTCACGGTTAGCATGTGCAACTTCCCATCTAACTACGACTCAGATAAGAGCAAGATACAGACAGCCCTTAATACATATAGGGCCAGCCATAATGGATCTATCCCCGTAACTAACCATTCAGTAACGCTAAGCGATCCTTCAGGAACATATCCCATTATCGACATATGCTTGCTGCTTGGAGCCGGTAATCTGCTGAATGAGGTCCCTGCAAGTTGCGTCGACAGCTCATTTGATAACTGTGAAGCTAACACCTGCGCCTGCAAGCAGAATGCCCATTACGTATGGCTTGTGGACGGGACAGGAACAGTGTTATCCAGCTGCAGAGGCGGCGACTGTGAGACCAACTTCGCCGACGGATACCAGGGCATCTGGCCATAATTAAAGTTGCTTAATGAAACAGCTTAAAAGCTGGCGCTCAATCGTGCTGGTCATAGTCCTGGTCGGCCTAGTATTCGGCGGCTGGTATTATGCCAGCCAGGCGATAAGAGTCGCTTACCCGCAGGCTTGGAACGACTGGCAGGGTAAGATACAGGACGCAGTCACAGAATATCGCACCGCTAACAACGGCTCCCTGCCGATAGTCGGCAGCGGAGCCGTTATCGTTGATGATGAACAGCAGTATATAATAGATATGTGCAAGCTAAAGGAAGCGAACCTTATACCTTACCCGCCGGAGAACTGCATCTCGACCCCCGGCGCCGATAACGATAACTGCGACGGTGGCAACTGTTCATGCCGCAAAAAAGCCCATTATATATGGATGCTCGACTCGTACGGGAATGTCAGCTCCGCATGCATCGGCGAACAGTGCGAGAAGGCCGATAGCGACGGCTATCAGGGCGTCTGGCCGTGATATAATCGATGTATTAACTGGAGCTCAGATACTATGCACTGGATGAAAAGGTGGAAAACAATATTATCGGTCACAGTCATACTTGCAATAATAGCAGCGGTATACTGGTTCACAATGTGGAATGAGCCTTCCAATAAAGAATATAAAGCTGTAGTAGATATATTAAACAGCGAAGTAACAGATTACAAAGCCCACCACCAGGACAACCTGCCGATCTCCGGGATGAACAGCTCGCTTAAGAACCCCGCCGGCACATACTTTATAATCGATATCTGCTCACTGATGAACTATGTGCCAGACAGCTTTGCCGCAATAGAGGGAGAGACCAACGATAACTGCGATGCGGGGGGCTGCCAGTGCAGCGCCAACGCTAGCTACATCTGGTTGCTCGATTCATATGGAAAAGTATTTTCAAAATGCGTCGGCGACAAATGCAGTTCCAACGAATCCGATGGCTATCAGGGCATCTGGCCGTAGGTTTAGAGGAATCGTTAACCGAACCCCCTGTTAGTCCCCCATACGTTGGGGGATTAGGGACGTAGAGACGCAAAATGTTGCGTCTCTACACGATGACCGAAATATTGTGAGATTACAGCCCGCCTCACACAAAATGGCTCCTCAGCTCCTCGGCGGAATGCGGGCTGTAAAGCGCCGGCGGGATGTCCAGCATGGTGTAAGCCCCGGCCTGCCCCTGCTTCTTTAACCGGTAAGCAGCCCGGGCGCATGCCACCAGCACGCTCCCCGAAAACCCCGGGTTTGACTCCAGTTTGCAGCTGTACTCAAGTATCTGCCTGCTGCCCTTGCCCACCGTTCCCGACGTCAGAACAAACCCGCCGTGCGGATAGGCGGAATGCTCGGCAGCCATTTCCTTTTCACTGATGAAAACGACATCGGTATCGTAGTCGGCGTAGTAGTTGGGCATAGTAATGATCTCCCGTCTGATCCTTTCCTTGTCCGCCCCTTTTTTGGCGACCACATACACCAGTCTCTTATGCATCTGCCGCTTGGTGAAATCCGGCGTCTTGCCGCTCCTCACCTTCTCCAGTGCTGTCTCGATGGGCAGCGTATACTGGCGGGCATCCATGACCCCGTCGATTTTCCTTGCCGCATCGGAATGCCCCTGGCTCACCCCCGGCCCCCAGAAGGTGAACCCCTTGCCGCCAGGCAAGAAGGCGTGGCCCATCACCCTCTCCAGTGAGAAAATGCCGGGGTCCCACCCCGCGGAGATTATTGATACACTCCCATTCTTCTTCGCAATAGAGTCCATTTTCTTGAAGTAGCGCGGGATATCGGCATGCGTATCGAAGCTGTCAACGGTGCTGAACCTCCTGGCAAACATTGGCCCCTGAACAGGCACATCCTCCTTAGAACCGCCGCACAGGATGGCCACATCCACACGCAGGCCCTTGGGCAAGGAGAACTTCTCCGTATTTAACACTTCAATACCCTTAAACTGCTTGGCTACCTGCTCTGGCCTCCTGGAAAACACAGCTGCCAACTTCAGATCGGCGCTAGTTCCCAGCGCTGCAACGACCCCACGTCCGACATTGCCGTATCCAACAATCGCTACGTTTATCACATTCATCCTCCTAAGTTAACCGGTAACAGGTAACCGATTGTACGACGAACATTATACCAAAAATCACCCATATTAATAGGTGCAAGAGAAGCTTCCTGCCGCGTGTCTATAGACAACCCTCATCTCCATTTTGAAGCTCGCCGACTTTGGGAGAAGACAATTCGCTCCGTAATATGGCGATATTAGAAGAAGCGCCCTAGAGCTGTAAAGATGGCTGAGACCCTTCGATTAAAACATCCTTGGCTACACCTATGAACTCGCGGAATAAAGGGTGCGGGCGGTCGGGGCGGGAAAGGAATTCCGGATGAAACTGGCATGCGACCATGAATAGATGGTTTTTGAGCTCGCTTATCTCTACCAGGTGACCGTTTGGTGAAAGGCCGCTGAAACACATCCCTGCGTCTTCAAACATCTTGCGGAATTCGTTGTTAAATTCATAGCGGTGGCGATGGCGCTCATAGACCACAGTCTCTTGATATGCTGCAGCAGCTTTAGACCCTGCCACCAGATGGCATGCATATTCGCCAAGCCGCATAGTGCCTCCTATATACTCAATATTTCGCTGCTCCGGAAGCAAGTCTATCACCGGATATGCAGTTTTAGGATTGCACTCGGTAGTATTGGGTTCGCTCGATCTCAGAATATGACGTGCGTACTCGATAACCATAACCTGCATCCCCAGGCACAAACCAAGATAAGG
>CAYGXY010000054.1:0-12817 GCA_964354045.1 uncultured Dehalococcoidales bacterium | reverse complement strand
ACCGCAGGAGCCTCTACCCCCGATGAGGTTATCGACGAAGTCATTTCAAGCCTTAGGGAAATGAAATAGTATTTGTCAGCTAGGATATGGTATAATTACTCTCTGCCAAGCCCAGAAATAGCTAAGGAAGATTCGTCGAATGGACGTTCGTCCCCGTAAATTAAGCAATTATTCTGATAGAAAATCTTTGATCAAGCTTAATCAACCTCCTGTATCCCCCAATCATGGGGGAAGATTAAATGGAATTAGGGGACACCCCCAACCCCCCGGTCCTTCCGATACCGGAAGGGCGCCTCTTTTTCAGTGGTTGATTTCGTCAAACGGAGGGTAGCGATGTCAAAGTACGTTTATGCATTCGGTGTCGGTAAGGCGGACGGGAACGAAGCAATGAAGAACCTCCTTGGCGGCAAGGGGGCCAACCTTGCCGAGATGGCTGGGCACCCCGACCTGCGCCTGCCTGTGCCGCCGGGGTTCACGATAACCACTGAAGTCTGCACATATTACTACGCCCATAAGCGAAGCTATCCCAAAGAGCTTACAGCCGAGGTCAGCAAAGCGCTGGCGCAGGTGGAGAAGTTGAGTGGCAAAAGGTTTGGGGATGCGAAGAATCCCCTGCTCGTCTCCGTGCGTTCAGGCGCGCGGCGGTCCATGCCTGGCATGATGGATACAGTGCTCAACGTCGGCCTTAACGACGCTACGATTAAGGGCCTTATTGCGCAGACAAAAGATGCGCGTTTTGCCTACGATGCCTACCGGCGCCTGGTAATGATGTATGCCGATGTCGTGATGGAAAAGACTGAGGGCATCGAACCGAAAGGCGGCAAGGGCATCCGCAAAGTCCTCGACGAACGACTTGAAGAGGTTAAAAAACACAAAGGTTATAAAAACGATACTGACCTGACCGCCGATGATCTTAAAACGCTCGTAGCTGAATTCAAGAAGACAGTAAAAACCATTCTCGGGAAGCCCTTCCCCGACGATCCGCAGGACCAGTTCTGGGGTGGCATAGGGGCGGTTTTCATGAGTTGGAACGGCAAGCGGGCGGTCGAGTACCGGCGTATCGAAAAGATTCCTGATGAATGGGGCACCGCAGTCAATGTGCAGGCGATGGTCTTCGGCAATATGGGGGAAGGCTCGGCGACCGGCGTCGCATTCACACGCAACCCGGGCAACGGCGAAAACCATTTCTACGGCGAATATCTCATAAATGCCCAGGGCGAAGATGTGGTGGCTGGTATCCGCACCCCTGCTCCGATCAACAAGTACTCCAAGAACGCCCAGAGCAAACACCTGCCTACGCTGGAAACGGTGATGCCCAAGATTTATAAGCAGCTGTTCGAATATCAACAAAGGCTCGAAAAGCACTATAAGGACATGCAGGACATCGAGTTTACGGTGGAAAGAGGCAAGCTCTTCATGTTGCAGTGCCGCGTCGGCAAGCGCAACGGTGTCGCCGCGGTGCGCATGGCCGCCGATATGTACAAGGAAGGCCTGATCGACGCCGAAACGGCTATCATGCGCGTGTCGCCTAACCAGCTTGTGGAGCTGTTGCTGCCCATGATCGATCCCAAGGCTGAGGCGGGCGTTCCCCCTATCGCAAAGGGGCTCCCTGCCGGGCCGGGCAGCGCCAACGGCCGCGTCGTCTTTACTTCCGCCGATGCCGTGGCTTGGGCCGCCCGCGGCGAGAAGGTTATTTTAGTGCGCGAGGATACGTCGCCGGAGGATGTCGACGGCATGCACAAGGCGCAGGCCATTCTCACCAGCAAGGGCGGCATGACATCACATGCCGCGCTCGTGGCGCGGGGTTGGGGCAAGTGCTGCATCGTCGGCTGCGGCGACATGGAGATCGCCGACAGCAATAAGGCGTTCAGGACGAAGAGCGGGCGCACGGTGCGCGAGGGCGCTTGGATCACGCTCAACGGGACCAAAGGCGCTGTCTACGATGGAAGCCTGGCCCTTGTTGATGCCGATCCGGAACACAACAAGGCGTACAAGGAACTCATGAAGCTGGTGGATAAGGCTCGTCGCCTCGGTGTGCGCACCAATGCCGATACGCCCAAGGATGCGAAAAAGGCAAGAGATTTCGGCGCCGAAGGCATTGGACTCTTCCGCACCGAGCATATGTTTTACGGGGAAGGGAGCGACAAGCCTCTCTTCCTGTTGCGGAAGATGATAATGAGCAAAACTGTCAAGGAGCGCAAGGCGGCTTTGGACCAGCTTGCAGTATATGTAAAGAAGGATATAAAGGCTACGATGGAGGTCATGGAAGGCCTGCCGGTCACCATACGCTTGCTCGATCCTCCGCTGCATGAATTCGTGCCTCACAGCCAGGACAAGCTCAAGGCGCTGGCATCCGAGCTGCGTATCGATATGGCGGAGGTGCACAAGCGCGCCGAGGGTCTGCGCGAGAACAACCCGATGCTCGGACATCGCGGCGTACGCCTGGGCATAACCTATCCTGAGATCACCGAAATGCAGGTCCGCGCTATCCTGGAGGCTGCGGCCGAGCTTATCGCCGCCGGCAAGAAAGCCAATCCTGAGATCATGATCCCGGTCACCTGTGCCGATACCGAGATTATAGATCACAAGGAGATTACCGACCGTGTCCATGCCGAAGTATGCAAAAAGATGAAAGTGAAGAAGATACCCTTCATGTTCGGCACCATGATCGAGATTCCGCGTGCGGCGCTCACAGCTAATGAGATGGCAGAAACCGCCGAATTCTTCTCCTTCGGCACTAACGACCTCACGCAGATGACATTCGGTTTCAGCCGCGATGATATCGGCTCATTCCTGCCTGATTATTTAAATAAGAAGATACTGAAGGATGATCCATTCCAGACAATAGATCAGACCGGGGTCGGAGAACTGATAAAGGTCGGCATCGAACGGGGACGTTCGGTGCGGGCCAAGCTCAAGGTGGGCATCTGCGGAGAACACGGCGGCGATGCGGAATCGGTCAAGTTCTGTCATCGTGTTGGCATGAACTATGTGTCCTGTTCTCCTTTTCGTGTCCCCATCGCGCGTCTCGCCGCCGCGCAGGCTGCGGTTGAGGATCGAAAAGTCGGAAAAGAGAAGGCAGTGGCTAAAGGAACCAGTCGCGGCAAGAATAAAAAGGTGGCTAAGCGGTAAAAGCAGAAATTTAAGGCGGACGGCCTTAGATTTGGTTTTGGTTATATTCAAAAATATTTTCAGATATGATATAATAACCACTCGGCAGTTTATAGAATGGGAACATTGCGTCTTGATGACTCTAGATATACCTTCTGGTTCATCGCCATGTGTTGAATTGAGTATAGCCATGTTCTCTAACTGCGTGCAATTTAAATAGAATTCAGGTAGAAGGGAAAAGATGAAACAGGTAGATCGGGTAATTGCCAGTTATAATAACGATAAAAATGCACTCATCCAGATACTTCTCCAAATACAGAAGGAAAACCGCTGGCTTCCGGAGGAAGCGCTTAGAAGGGTCAGTAAAAAGCTTGATATTCCAATTAACCAGATATATCACATAACTACTTTCTATAAAGCCTTCAGACTGGTACCGCATGGCCGTCATTCTCTTGCCGTGTGTCTGGGGACGGCCTGTCATGTGCGGGGTGCACCTCGGCTGTTGGATAAAGTGAGCGAGGTGCTCGGTATTAAGCCGGGAGAGACCAGCAAGGACATGAAATATTCGTTGAGCACAGTTAACTGTCTGGGCTGCTGTGCGCTGGGCCCGGTGATTCAGGTTGATGATGAGTACTACAGTAATCCCTCATCGACAGAACTCAAGAAAATCATCGCAGAACGCGACTAAAGGGGAATTATGCCACGACTGAAATCTAACGCTGATTTAGCTAAACTCAAAAAGCAGATACTCTCCAAGAGGGCAGGGAAGCGCTACGTTGCTATTAATGCCGCCGGGACCTGTGGCCTGGCATATGGCAGTGACAAGATATATAAAGCCTTCGTGGATGAGATCAAGAAGCAGGGGCTTTCGAAAGAGGTGGAGGTGCGGGCTACGGGGTGTCTCGGTTTCTGTGAGAACAGCCCTAAAGTAATGATACTTCCCGATGACATTAATTATTTCAAGGTCAAGCTGGAGGATGTATCAGAGATAGTGTCTAAGACGCTGGTGGAGAAACAGGTAGTTGATCGCCTGCTTTACCAGACCGGGAGTAAAAAGGTTGTTAAAATCGATGATATCCCCTTCTATAGCGGACAGAACCGTATTATCTCCGGCAACAACAGGTATATCGATCCGGAGAACATCGATGATTATATAGCTCTGGGTGGATATTCTGCCCTGGCGCAGGTGCTGGGGAAGATGGAGCCCAAAGATGTTCTTGATATAGTTAAGAAATCCAACCTGCGCGGGCGTGGCGGTGGCGGTTTCCCGACCGGTGTGAAATGGGAGACCTCTATAAATGCTCCGTCTGATATCAAGTATGTGATCGTCAACGCCGACGAGGGCGACCCCGGCGCTTATATGAACCGCGCTTTGCTCGAGGGCAATCCCCACAGCGTGCTGGAGGGATTGATCATCGGGGCCTACACCGTCGGCTCTTGCGAGGGCTATATATATGTGCGGCAGGAGTACCCGCTGGCTATAAAGCATCTCTACGTAGCTTTGGATCAAGCACGCGAGTACGGATTGCTTGGCAAGAACATCCTCGGATCGGGCTTCGATTTCGACATCATAGTTCACCAGGGTGCAGGGGCCTTCGTATCGGGCGAGTCCAGTGCGCTCATGACCGCAATCGAAGGACGGGTCGGCGAGCCACGGCCGAAGTATATTCGTACTGCTGTAAGTGGTGTCAGAGAGAAGCCGAGCGTACTCAACAACGTTGAAACATGGGCCAATGTTCCGCTCATTATCAATAACGGTATTGACTGGTTTACCGGGATCGGTACCAAGGAGAATTATGGCACCAAGATATTCTCGCTTGTAGGCAAGGTGAATAACACCGGATTGGTTGAAGTGCCGCTGGGGACTACGCTGAAGCAGATCATATTCGACTGCGGCGGCGGTATACGCAAGGGCAAGGAGTTCAAAGCCGTCCAAACCGGCGGGCCTTCCGGCGGGTGCATACCAGCGAGCATGCTCGATATGCCGGTGGACTTCGATCAGCTGGCCAAGGCCGGCTCGATGATGGGCTCCGGCGGCATGATCGTCATGGACGAGGACTCCTGTATGGTTGATGTGGCGCGCTACTTCCTCGACTTCCTGGCCTACGAGTCCTGCGGAAAGTGTGTCCCGTGCCGTGAAGGTATACGTCAGATGTTGAAGGTGCTGAACCGTATATGCGACGGCAAGGGTAAAGATGGAGATATCCAGCTTCTGGAAAGTTTGGCCGACGTGCTCAAAGATGCGTCATTGTGCGCTCTGGGGCAGACGGCGGCCAACCCGGTAATGAGCACAATTAAGTACTTCAGGGATGAATACGAAGCGCATATCAAAGAGAAGCGCTGCCCCGCGGGTGTCTGCAAGTCGCTGGTTTCATACTTTATAGTTCCGGAGAAATGCCAGGCATGTCAGATATGTTTGCGCGAGTGCCCGGTGTCTGCGATCAAGGGCGAGAAGAACATTGTGCATGTGATCGACCAGAACAAATGTACCAAGTGCGGCTCATGTATAGAGGTCTGCCCGGCGAAGTTCAGCGCCGTGGTAAAGATATCCGGAAAACCTGTTCCTCAGGCGCCGGTAAGGATGGAAGTGACACGCAAGAAAGAGGCTAAGAGCTAATGAAGACGGTTAGTTTGAATATAGACGGCAAGGCTGTAACCTGTGAAGAGGGGAAAAATCTTATTTATGCAGCTAACGGCGTCGGCGTTAAGATCCCGACGCTTTGTTATGACTATAAGCTGGCCCCATATGGCGGCTGCAGAATATGCACTGTGGAGATAACCAAGAACAAGAAGAAACGCCTCGTGACCGCCTGTGTCTATCCTGTCGAGGAAGGGCTCGAGGTCAGGACGGATACCCCTGAGGTAAAGAAGATCCGTGCCACCGTTCTGGAGCTGCTTCTGGCCTCGTCTCCAACAGCGAAGAATGTGCTTGAAATGGCGAAGCAGTACGGCATTACCAAGAAGCAGTTCGAAGCTGAAAAGACTAATTGTATCCTCTGTGGCCTGTGTGTGCGTTACTGCCACGAGGTTAAGAAAGCGAATGCTATCGGATTTGTGGGGCGGGGTATTGAGCGCAGGGTTGTATTCTTTCCTGAGATCGCAACAACTGTATGTGCCAGTTGCCGAGAATGCTTCAGCCTCTGTCCGACGGCTAAACTGCCCTCAGAGACTGACGGAGTCTCCTTCGAGAACCTAACGCTTGGGGATTTTCTCAAAGTTAAGTAGCTCTACTACTTATACAAGGAAAAGAAAGGCGTTTATGGATTTGCCTTCCTCCATTCATTTGGCTAATTCTGACATTCGTCGAAGGCTTGAGGAGAGCGAGGGGCGATTATCCCCTTATGCCGCAAAAAGTCAGCTGACCAGGGGAAGGATGCGCAGAGAAACCCTGTGCCCAATGCGTACAGAATTTCAGCGTGACCGCGACCGCATCATTCATACCAAATCCTTCCGCCGTCTGATGCACAAAACGCAGGTTTTTATCGCTCCCGCAGGCGATCATTACAGAACGCGGCTTACTCATACTTTAGAGGTGTCGCAAATCGCCAGATCTATAACTCGCGCCTTGAACTTGAACGAAGATTTGACCGAGGCTATATCACTTGGACACGATCTGGGTCATACGCCCTTTGGTCATATGGGGGAGGATATCTTAAATGAGCTGTATCCTGAGGGTTTTCGCCATAACGAGCAAAGCCTCAGGGTGGTGGATATACTGGAAAATGATGGGCAGGGTTTAAACTTGACATGGGAGGTCAGGGACGGTATCCTTAATCACTCCAAAAACTGGACGGATATCCTCGACGAGAACGTAGGAGTGGCTTCCACGCTGGAAGGACAGATATGTAAGATAGCCGATGCCGTAGCCTATATCAATCATGACATAGATGACGCGATCCGGGCAGGCATAATAACTGAGAGCGACCTTCCCGCTGATGTTAGCCGCTTATTAGGCAGTATAAATAGGGAGAGGATAAATTCTCTGATCATCGATATAGTCAGCTTTGTGCTAAATACTGCGGCGGAAAGCGGCGGGCCTCCACAGATCGGTATGAGTCCTGTGGTGCGTGAAGCAGCTAATAAGTTAAGGCAGTTCTTATTGAAAAGGGTTTATGGGGTAGCCAGGGACGAGGCGGAGCAGGCGCAGGAGGTGGTTCGTGCCCTGTACCAGTACTTTATCAGGAATGCTGAGAAACTGCCTGACGAATACAGATTGGTTCATGGCGGCATCGAGCGCAGTGTTGTAGACTACATATCCGGTATGACTGATAGATATGCGATGGAAACTTTTCGTGAGGTATGTTCTACTAGATAGGTTGGTAAAATGGGCAATATCGACGAAATAAAAGAAAAGATCGACGTAGTGGACCTCGTCTCGGGTTATGTGACTCTACAGAAGTCGGGGCGTAATTTCAAGGCACTGTGTCCCTTCCATAGCGAGAAGACGCCGTCCTTCTTCGTGTTCCCGGAGCGGGGCACGTGGCACTGCTTCGGCGGCTGCGGCATCGGCGGCGATATCTTCTCGTTCGTTATGAAGAAGGAAGGCCTGGATTTCGGCGCTACACTTAAATTACTGGCCGATCGGGCCGGAGTGAAGCTGGAATCGAGGCATAAGGAGCAGACGAAGGAAGACGGCTTTGACCGGTTGTATGAAATAAACGAGGCAGCCGCCGCGTTTTATCACGATATACTTCTTAACGGCAAGACTGGTGAACCGGTGCGGCATTATCTTAATAAGCGTGGGATCGCTAAAGAGGCTATAGAGGAGTTTCAGCTGGGATTGAGCCTGTCAAGCTGGGATGCGCTGAGCAAGCATCTTGCTGCGCAGGGATACAAGGTCGATGAGATGGTGCGGGCGGGTCTGGTGGTGGCTAGAGAGGATGGAGGAAACAGGGATTTATTTCGAAGCAGGCTTATGATCCCGATCAGGAGCCAGACGGGTCGCGTGGCCGGCTTTGGCGGACGTGTCCTCGACAGCGGCCAGCCGAAGTATATGAACTCCCCGCAGACGCCGGTGTTCGATAAGAGCGGCTTGTTGTACGGGCTGGATAAGGCCAAGAAGGCGATCAAAGAGTGTGATATGGCGATCATCGTCGAGGGGTATATCGACGTCATATCCGCGCATCAATTCGGCTCGAAGAACGTGATAGCGCCTATGGGAACATCGCTTACTTCCAAGCACGTCGCTATAATAAAAAAGCTCACCAAGAACATCGCTCTGGCGCTGGATTCCGATGCCGCCGGGGAGCAGGCGACGCTGCGGGGATTAGAGGTAGCGCGACAGGCGCTCAGCCGTACTGTCGATCACAGGGAACGAGGTTGGCTGGACGGCGATTCCAAAGTAGAAGGCGGACTGAAGGTGATCCTGATGCCTCCGGGGAAAGATCCTGATGAGGTTATACGCGACCAGCCCGAGGAATGGCGGAGGCTAGCGGGGAACGCCATGTCGGTGATGGACTATTTATTTGAGGCGGCGATATCCAAGTTCGACCCTAAAACTGATAGCGGGCGTTCGGCTATAATAGACCGGCTGCTTCCGCGCATCATGGAGATGTCGGATACAGGGGACAAGGAAATATATTTCAGAAAGCTCAGCAAGTTGGTGGGCGTGGCTGAAAAAACGTTAATTGATAAGGCGGCGCAAATCCAGCCGACAAAACGGGAGAAGGGGAGCAAAGCGGTGTCCGTTCCGAGCTTGGCTCTGTCTAAATATCCGTTGGAGGAGTACTGCCTGGCGCTGCTGTTGCAGAAGTCCGATCTGCAGGAGGGCGGGCTAGCGCTTTCGCCGGTGCATTTTGAGGGCACGGAGAATAGGGAGATATTTGTAGCGTGGATGGCTAATCCTAATGTGGATGAACTGCGAGGGAGCCTCGATAGCAGCCTGCATGAACATCTCGGTAAACTCGTAAGCAAGGTATTGCCTCCGGTGAAAGAAAAGGATTTGGAGACTGCTCTGGCCGATTGCACCCGGCGTTTGTGGGAAGAACGTTTGCGCAAGTTGAAGTCGCTTGAAGAGATACTGATCTCCGAGGCTGAGTCGGAGGGCGATAAAAATATCATTAAAGAGCAGGTAGAGTTACTGCTTCAGAAGTCATTGGAGCCCACTACCCAACTAAAGGATGTTTTTGAGAAGGCGAAGAGAGGAGGGCGGGGGATTCGAAAATGACGATGCGAGAAGATGGCGGTTTAGATAAATTACTTAATCCCAAGCTTCACGCTGAGCATCACGATGATGCCCATGAGATTGTGCCCGATCATGACCTCGGTGCTCTGGCGGAGCTCTATGCAGCCCTGTCACACAGCGACATCAGCGAAAGAGAGGGTAAGCCGCATCATGAATGGGCGGAGGATGCTGTAGAGGTTGCCGAAGACGAAGTCATAGAGCCCGAGGTAGAACCGGAAGTAGAAATTGAGAAGGCGCTTGATATTGAGGAGCAGGACATAATTGATGACCCCGTCCGGCTGTATTTAAGGGAAATCGGGAATGTCTCCCTGCTTAAAGCCAGCGAGGAAAAGGTCTTGGCAAGCAAGATGGAGCGGGACCGGCATATTAAACGGATACGGGATGCCTGGTTTGCCAGGAATGGTGTTCCTATCACCTCCAGCGAAATTATACTGGTTATACTGCGACAGCTTTGTGAGGCAGCTCCACTAATGCAGCTTATTGAGGAGGAGTTGGGACTAAGCCCTGCCAGTTCTCTGGTTGAGAGGATATCGGATCCGGCTTTTAGGAAGGCTGTAGACGCTGCTATAGATCAGCAACTCATAGAAATCACCGCAGAACACAGCGAAGTTAATGTCAGTGATACCGGCATCGCGATGGTAAACCTTTCACTCAACAGCAGCCTGATACCGCCGAGGGTCATGGAGATGCTGGAGGATAAGGTAACGGGCGAAGTGACTTATCTTCTGGCGCAGCCCCGATTTAAGACATCGCTCCAGGCCAAAGAGAAGGAGTTTGATGCCTATTTTGAGCAGGTTGCATATGAGTCAGCCAAGGCTGAAAAGCATCTCACGGAAGCTAACCTGCGCCTTGTAGTGAGCGTGGCGAAGAAGTACATCGGTAGGGGGATGACGCTGCTTGATCTGATACAGGAAGGCAATATCGGCCTCATCAGGGCGGTGGAGAAGTTCGATTACCGCAAAGGCTATAAGTTCAGCACATACGCTACATGGTGGATCAGGCAGGCCATCACCAGATCCATCGCCGACCAGGCGCGCACTATACGGATACCGGTCCATATGGTGGAAACAATAAATAAACTTCTGCGTGTAAGCCGCCGCCTCGTTCAGGAACACGGCAGGGAACCTACCAGCGAGGAAATAGGCAAGGGCATGGAGGTGACTCCGGAGAAGGTGCGTGAGATTATTAAGGTGTCGCAGGAGCCTGTGTCGCTTGAAACCCCGATCGGCGAAGAAGAGGACAGCCATCTAGGTGATTTTATCGAGGACCGGAGCGCGCTGGCGCCACCGGATGCTGCTTCACACCAGCTTTTAAAGGAACAAATAGATGAGGTGTTGTGCACACTCAATCCCCGCGAGCGCCGCGTGCTTCAACTGAGGTTTGGGCTCGAGGATGGGCGCAGCCGCACGCTAGAGGAGGTGGGGCGCGAGTTCGGGGTCACCAGGGAAAGAATACGCCAGATAGAGGCCAAGGCGTTGAGAAAACTGCGGCACCCCAGCCGCTCGAAGAAGCTCAAGGATTATCTTGAATAAGCTGAACAAAAAGGCTGTCAGGAATATACTTATTACAACGTGCGGCGTGTTCGCAGCGATATTTCTTATCTCGGGCATCTTCTTTTATCTCGTTACCGGCCCCGTCTCCACGGATAACTGGGGGGTGAACTGGATAACCGCGACCAGTGAATTAACGGCCAGTATTGACAGTAAAGTAGATGAACTAAAAGAAGATATTGAATCCACTTCAAGCGGTGACGAGTTTGTTCTTGAGATCACGCAGGAGGAGGCCACCTCCAAACTGGACCAGTTAGCCCGTCAGGGGAATATTTCCATACAGACGGACCATCCGCAGGTATACTTCAGTCAGGGAGTGGTATGCGCTTCAGCCAAGATACACGTCGGTATTTGCATTGAGACGTCTGTGCAAATTGAGATTAAAACAAAAGATGGGAAGCCCGATTTTACCATCAAGCGCCTCGATTTCGGCAGGCTCATACTTCCTAAGACTTTAATAAATAATGTTATGACCGCTTTTGAGCATGAATTGGGGCAACGCTGGGATGAATTAGCGGTTACTATTAAAGAAATCGAAATCGAGCCAGGAGTGCTGACGGTCACGATGGTGAAAAAGTAGGATATTCTTGGGTAGGTGCTGATCAACCCCCTGTTCCCCCCACTCTTGGGGGACTTTAAAAAGATGGGGGGCACCCCCAAATCCCCCAGCAGGAGATTTCTCTCCTGCACCTCTTTTTATAATTGGCAGGGATATAACAGTCGATAGTGGCTCAATTACCGCAAAATTGTTGGGGCCTTTTTGAAAAGGCAGGGGACATCTCTGTTTGAACCTGTCATGCTGAACTGAGTGAAGCATCTCAATGTTAGGCGGATAGGAGATAATTTAGAGATTCTTCGGTCGCATTGTTTCCTCAGAATGACACGGTATTGGCAAATCTAGGGAGGAAGAGCCACCATATTTTTCAGAGGTTCCACGATCTTAGCGGAACATCTTACCAAGGTTCCCCAGCCCGCCCAGACCTCCCTTTTTCATTCGGGATACTTGTTTCATGATTTTCTGAGTCTGGCGGAACTGGTTCAGCAATTGGTTTACTTCCTGGGTCGTGGTCCCGCTGCCGCCGGCGATGCGGCGCTTGCGTTTGCCATCTATAATATCGGGATTGCGCCGTTCCTGCGGTGTCATTGAAAGTACGATGGCCTCTATTTTCTTCAGCTTCTTATCGTCCACAGCCTCGGGATTCTTGCTGGCGATGGATGATAGTCCCGGGATCATCTCTACCAGCTGGCTGAACGAACCCATTTTCTTCAGTTCGCGGAGCTGAATGAGGAAGTCCTCTAGGTCGAAGTTGGCATGTTTTACCTTCTCCCCCAGCTTTTGCAGCTGTTCCGCATCGAAATTCTTCTCGGCCTTTTCTATCAGTGTGAGCATGTCGCCCATGCCGAGGATACGTGAGGCCAGACGATCGGGATAGAACGGCTCCAGCGCGTCCATTTTCTCGCCGATTCCGATGAACTTGACAGGAATGCCGGTAACAGATTTTATCGAAAGCGCGGCACCGCCACGGGCATCGCCGTCCATCTTGGTCAGGATCAGGCCGGTCAGGCCCAGCTTGGCATGAAATTCGGACGCGGCGTTCACTGCGTCCTGTCCTGTCATGGCATCGACAACAAGCAGAACCTCAGCAGGCTGAAGCACTTTTTTAACCTCCGCCACTTCCTTCATGAGATCCTCATTGATATGGAGTCGCCCAGCGGTATCGGCGATGACCCACGTAGATGCCAGTTCGTTAGCCCGCTTTAAAGAATTGGCACATACTGCGGGGGCTTTTGCAGACAGCCCTTCGCTGTAGACAGGGATATCGAGCTGTTTCCCTAAAGCGGTAAGCTGATCTATAGCGGCGGGACGCTGCATATCGGCGGCTACGAGCAGTGGTCGCTGTCCCTGGTTTTTTAGGTGCAGCGCCAGTTTTGCCGCCGTTGTTGTCTTGCCTGAGCCCTGCAATCCGGCCAG
>CAYGXY010000053.1:0-4247 GCA_964354045.1 uncultured Dehalococcoidales bacterium | reverse complement strand
CCAGATCAACGTAGATCTGGCAGTCCCGCCTCGGATCTATAACAGCGGCGCTGTTGCCTGAACCTAGGAAATAAGATATATGTGCAATGCCTTCCGATTTGACGCGCTCGAATATCACTGTAAATAACCCCCATAATAATTACTTTCGCATAACCTGAGCCAGCTGGTGGAGCAGGGTAGCGGCGTGGCCGCGTTCATCGTGGGCTAGACCGTGCAGCAGAGCCCTGACGTCTTCATCATCAACTACAGACGCCGCCCTCTTATAGAAATCGTTGGCCATGTATTCTTTTTCGATGGCAATATCCAGCACATCCACCTCACTCTTAACCTCTTCATCGGCCTGCATCAGCGCTGCGCTGATTTCGATATCAACATCCTTAGACTCTTTATCGAACTTCTGTAGATAATGATCAATGTGAGACAGGCCCGCGCTCTCAGGGATTTCGCCCGTCAGCCGCAGGAACAGACGCCGCATATGGCTCAATTCCACTTCAGCAAGTTGCTGGAACATAATTCTCGCCGCCTCGAACTTCGTTTTATCCCTGGCTGCAATATAGAAATCGTAAGCCATTTTCTCCATCTTCATCGCAATTACCAGGACATCCTTGATATTCGCCGCTTTTCCGATCACACGGGGCTTCTTCTCCGACTTTCCTTTCAGCATTTTGAAGCCCCAATTATTCAGGCCGCCCTCGAGGATATACAAATTCTTAAATCCTAAATCACAAAGGGCTATGGCAGCGGCCATACTCCTTTTCCCGGATCGGCAATACATTATGGTCTTCCTGCCGCTATATAACTCCCTGTATAGCTCATCCCGACGCGACTCTAATTCGTCTAACGGCATCAGCACAGAACCGGGAAGGTGACCTTCTTCGTATTCCATCGGCTGACGTACATCGAGCAGCAGGAATTCGCCCTTCTTATCCTCATCGAGGATAGCCTTAACCTCATCCGGGCTAAGGGTTTTTATTTCATCGACAGCACTATTAAGCTTCATCGCACTCGCCCCCTTCAGTTATCACCAGATGCAGCATTTCGGATATGATCGACTTATCAAACCTCGACCATAACATCGCCGCCCTCGATTTTAACCTTATATGCAGTCAAAGGCTTCTCCGGCTTAAGAATCTTGCCAACCTTAGACAGCATACCTGCCGGTTTCAGCCAGCGCACTACATGTCCATCCGTTATATCGAACTGGGATCCGTGCTTCGGGCAGGTTATCAAAGTCCCCTCCAGCTTCCCCTGCGCCAGTCTGCCGCCCAGATGCGGGCACTTGCCGGCAACGGCGTAATATTTGCCGCCGACATTGGCGATAAGTACGGCTAGGCCTTGAACCGTAACTTCTTTCATCTGGCCTGTCTTTACTTCATCCGCTTTGCATACTGCCGCAAAATTACCCATCTTAGTCCTCCGCTCTCACGCGATTTTAATAGTGTCTTGGGAGATATAAGATAACCCCTGATAAAAGCATTGTCAATCCTTTGCATTAACCGATAGTAGATCATTATCAGAAGTGTCCTTCCGCGGAAGGACCGGAGGATACTCCCATATCACCGCCAATCTATGAAAGAAGTGCAGGAGAAATTCTCCTGCCGGGGTTCCAGGGGTATCCTCTAGTGAAAAAGTCCCCCTTTTATAAAGGGGGATTATGATAACAGGGGGTTGATCAAAACATAGGGGCACGCGCAAGGCGTGCCCCCACACATACGATTACGAAAAGAGGTGCCCTTCCGCGGAAGGACCGGGGGAACTGGAGTTGTCCCCGTCCTTATAACGATTGCCAGGTAAAATTGGGGAGTCCAGAGGGCGATCCCTCTGGCGGGGGCTTGGGGGTGTCCCCCAGATTATTTAAAGTCCCCCAAAGTATGGGGGACTAGCAGGGGGTTTGGATGATAGCTTGATCCACTTCCCATTTGACATATATATTGCTATTGCACACCGCTTAGTGTAAAATGCCTTACATAAATTGGAAAAAATAGTATGATATACATCCAAAGCTTGTTACAAAATATAGCCGCTGCACACGAAAACCTCAGAATCAAGCTTCCTTCCAAGGCAAGATTCGGCATCATAGCATTCCTAGCTGTTATATCCTTCATCATTCTGATATTTAAAGCAGAGTGGCTGATGGCCAACATGGTAGCCCTGCTCCCAGTATTCTACGTTGCTGCAGTACTGGCGGTAGGACTTAAAAGAGCACTATACGGAACCGCTATATTCTTATTTTTCTGTTTTACCCTGTGGCTAAGGGTGGGGCCCCCTCACCAGGGCGTGCTCGGCGGCAGCTATGTATTATTTGGCGAAAATGACGGCTGGTACAACATGCGCCTGGTTGAGAACCTTGTACATCATTTCCCTATTAGGAATTCATTCGACCCTTACACGCTTTATCCATACGGACAATACGTTCCCTTCGCACCCTTCTTCGACTGGTCTCTCTCATTAATTATATGGATAGCCGGATTAGGACATCCCTCCGTAGCGCTTATAGAAAAAATAGGCGCATACTTCCCGGCCGTTTTAGGAGCACTAACTGTAATACCTGTATATTTCATCGGCAAGGAACTCTTTAATAGAAATGCCGGGTTGCTAGCCGCCGGTCTGCTTGCGATCCTCCCAGGTGAATTCCTATTCCGCTCACTATTAGGATTCACAGATCACCACATAGCCGAAGTACTCTTCAGCACAACCACCATGCTATTCTTCATTATGGCAATAAAGCGGGCGCAAAATGTTCAACCCACACTCAGCCAGATTAAACGTAGAGAATGGGGAAGTTTAAAGAAGCCTCTGTTATTTGCGATACTGGCAGGATTTTCACTTGGATTTTACATACTATCATGGGTCGGCGCAGCGATATTCATCTTCATCATATTGGCATATCTCGTCATCCAGTACATATTAGATCACCTGAATGGCAAATCTACGGATTACCTCTTCATAGTGAGTATACCAATACTCCTCATAGCATTAGTGATAGCTGCAGTATTTCATCAGTTCCTCTTCTACAACGAAACCACTTTTGGAGGACTGGTTATAGGTTTATTTGCTATAGCAACACTTCAGGTTATGTCCCATATAATGACAAAAAATAAGGCCAGACGAATATATTACCCAATAATAATAGCTATCATCGGATTCGTCGGGGCAGGGCTTTTTTACTTAATTGATCCATCCCTATTTAATATCCTGATTGACAAGTTCAAAACCCTAGCACCTTCATCACAAACAATGACGATAATGGAAGCCCAGCCTTTGCTTACAGGACTCGATATATCTCATCTAACTGATCATAGAGTCTGGTCATATTTCACCACAGGGCTGATTATGGTCCCCATAGCCTTCCTGCTGATCACTTATTCCGCTATAGGAAAAGGCAAGATAGGTAAATGGTTTTTCATCAGCTGGCTCGGAATAGTAGTACTTACTGTTGTAATCGATCAAATGACTTCCATGCCATGGCAGATATATCTTGTGGAAGGCCTGGCTATAATCGCCCTGTACACGTACTTCGAAAAGAGCTCTGCCAAGGTAATCCTCTTAATCTGGAGCTTCGTTACTTTATTGGCCCTGTTGTCACAAACACGGTACGCTTACTATTATGCAATAAACGTAGCCCTACTCAGCAGCTATATCCTCTGGAAAATACCGAGTGGAATTTCTTTTGTAATCAAATTAACCGGCTGGAAAGAAGCCCTTACCGAAGATAAAGGAAAGACCAGGGCAGAAAAGAGGAGGGCTAAGGCTAAAGAAGAACAGCCGATGTTCAAATACCTCAGACCCAGATATGTATCTATCGCCCTGTCAATAGTAATTATCTTCTTCCTGACTGTTTATCCTAATCTCATATACGGAACTTACAATAGTAATGGCTGGTCCCCTAAGAATTCAGCTACCTTATTTCTACCATATCATCCATACGGCCCCAATGGAGACTGGCACGAAGCGCTTACATGGATGAAAGATAATACACCGGACCCGTTCGGAAACCCAGATGCTTATTATGACTTATACACGACCCCAGCCTCTGGAGAACCCTATGATTATCCAGAATCAGCATATGGCGTAATGAGCTGGTGGGACTACGGCCATTGGATAACACGCATAGCCCACCGCCTTCCTAATGCCAATCCATTTCAAGGTGGCATAGGCGGCCCGGGTCCGAATGGATCAGTAATCCCAGGCGCAAGTATATTCATGACAGCGCAAAACGAATCTTACGCCAGCGAGATAATGGATGT
>CAYGXY010000052.1:0-3330 GCA_964354045.1 uncultured Dehalococcoidales bacterium | reverse complement strand
GGTTTTCCTTTTTCTAGGTTTAAATCCTTGGTAGGGTTGTATCAACCCCCTGTATCCCCCAGTCTTGGTCCTTCCATGTGAAAAACTCCATGGAAGGATTCCGCGGAAGGACACCTTATTTCCCAAGATTATACAGAGCGCTCATGCTGGGATAGAGGCCACACCCTTCAAGCTCATGTTCTATCTGAAGCAGGCGATTGTATTTGATTACCCTCTCAGTGCGGCATGGGGCACCAGCCTTGATAAAACCTGTATTTTTCGCTACTGCTAAATCGGCTATATATGTACTTTCCGTCTCTCCGGAGCGGTGGCTTATAACAGCCGTCCACTTTGCATCTTTGGCCATGTCTATAGCTTTGAGTGTCTCGGTCAGGGTGCCTACCTGATTTAGCTTGATAAGGATGGAGTTAGACGCCTTCTCCTGAATGCCGCGAGAGAGTCGGGCAATCTGCGTGACATACAGGTCATCGCCGACGATCTGTATATCGTGTCCGATCTTGCTTGTCAGCATCTTCCAACCGTCCCAGTCGTCCTCGGCCATCCCGTCCTCAATGCTGATGATGGGGTAATCCTTGACCATTCGGGCGTAGTAGTCTACCATCTCAGCGCTGGTGAGTGAAAGCCCTTCCTTGGCAAGAACGTACTTACCGTCTTTGTAGAGTTCGGTGGCCGCCGAGTCGAGGGCGATGAAGCAGTCTTTCCCTGGTTTATAGCCTGCCGCCTCAATAGCATCCACAAGGAGCTGTACGGCATCTCGATTCGATTTGAGGGACGGGGCGAATCCGCCTTCGTCGCCAACGTTGGTATTGAGCTTTTTGCCCTTAAGCACCTTCTTCAACGCTTGATATATCTCGGCACACATCCTGATGGCCAGACTGAATGTCGGTGCACCTGATGGCATGATCATGAATTCCTGCAGATCGGTGGAATCGGTGGCGTGCTTCCCCCCGTTTATCACGTTCATCATCGGCACAGGGAGAGTGTGAGCCTCTTCTCCGCCGATGTAACGGTAGAGGGACATTTTATGAAAAGTAGCTGCGGCATATGCAACGGCCAGAGAGACTCCCAAAATTGCGTTAGCACCGAGTTTAGACTTGTTAGGTGTGCCGTCGAGTGCTATCATGCGCTCGTCTATTGCCTCTTGATCATTTACCGGCATCCCGGTAAGTGCAGGTTCGATATGCTCCTCTATGTTGTTTATAGCCTTCAAAACACCGAGACCGCCGAATCGTTTCTTGTCACCATCGCGTAGCTCAAGGGCCTCGTGTGTTCCTGTAGAAGCACCGGAAGGTACCGAAGCATAGCCTCTAGTGCCGTCGGTTAACTTCACTTCTACAAATAGGGTGGGATTGCCTCTGGAGTCCAATATTTCCCTGGCAATTAATGATTCAATAGAAGCCATTTTAAACACCTTGTTTGATACTTTCTATGGCTTTATCTACAGCATCTGAAGCATTATTGGCAATAATAATCGATTCGTCTTTAGATTTGCTGGTAGCAAGTTTCCATGTACCAAGGCCGATGACCGGTATTTTATCCTGCAGCGCGTAGGCTATCTCGGATAGGGTACCATATTTACCGCCGATAGCGATCACTGCCTGTCCGGATTTTGCAACAATTGAATTCCTCGCGTAACCGATCCCTGTAATTATGGGGATGTCCACATATGGATTGGCATCGCGGCGGTTATTGCCCGGCAGGATGCCAATGGTGAGGCCTCCTTCTGACTTGGCTCCGCGGCATACGGCCTCCATCACTCCGTTCAGACCGCCGCAGATAACGATTGCACCACGTCTGGCCAGTTCTCGACCCACCTCCTCGGCAAGTTTCGATTCTTTCGCGCTGCAATTACTGGCGCCTATTACGGAGATGAAAAATTTGTCTTTCAATTTAGATCCTTTATAGCTGGGTGAAGGCGATTATAACATTCTTACATAGTGATGGCAATCCAGATTTGTATCAACCCCTTGCTATCCCCCAGTATTTGGGGGAATTTTTATCCAAACCCCCTGTTGGTCCCTCATACTTTGGGGGACTTCGAAAATTGGGGGACACCCCCAAACCCCTGCCAGAGGGTGATCCCTCTGGACTTCCCAATTCTAATTAACGATAGTTTTAGAAAAAGATGAGGGGCGCCTCTTTTTCGGAAGTTCCTCAGTTAAAACGGTTCATGGCAGTCTCGATTCCCTCATGCAGGATACAATCGATAATGTCAGAGACTTGTATTACAATTTTACCAATGATTTGTTTATCCTCTGTCGGGAAATTGCTTAACACGAACGATACCTCATCGTTATCGGGTCGTCCGATGCCGACACGGATGCGAATGAAAGCATCGCTTCCTGCCGAGTTGATGATTGAAGCAATGCCTTTATGTCCGCCGGAGCCGCCTTGCTGGCGTATGCGTATCTTGCCCAGTGGTAGATCCATATCGTCGCATATTACGATGATGTCGGCGAGAGCCGCTTTGAAGCGGTGCATCATCTGCCATACCGCCTGCCCGCTGAGGTTCATGAATGTAGTGGGCTTGGCCAGCACCACCGCTGTGCCGTCGATATCGCCGGTGCCGAATCTGGCACGCATGCTGCGTTCGCGCCACCTTCGTTCTTTAATCTCGATTCTGTGGCGGCGTGCGAGATGATCGAGGCATTGGAAGCCGACATTATGCCGATTGTTAGCATATCCTTTCCCCGGATTTCCAAGACCGATTATAAGTTTCATAGCATAAAAACTGTTCTGTTAGATTAGCCTCCGGCAAGCTTCTTGCCCATGGCTTTAAGTTCCGCAATATCCTCCGGGGTTGGTTTTCCCTTGGACATTACGCCCTCGCCGACCTTTTTTAAACTATAGGCAAAGGCTATGCCGTCCAGGACCTCGAGGGCTTTTCTCTTGCCCATGCCACTACTGGTGAACGTGCAGTACGGCTTATCTTTTGTTTTTTCACGACATTGGATAAGTGTCCGATCAAAGAAGTCTTTCAGTGCGCCGGATATGTAGCCAAAGTTCGTCGGCGAGCCGAAGGCTACAGCGTCACATGAAATAAGGTCTCTATCCGTTGTATCGGACGCCTTTTTCACAACCACAGTCGCGCCTTTTACAGCTTTGGCCCCTTCGGCAATTGCCTTAGCCATCTCCTCGGTGTTTCCGGTTTGTGTGGAATATACTATCAATACCTTGGCCATTAGATTTTCTCCTCTCTAAGTCTATTTAGATACTGTTTATCAGGTATTATCAACCCCCTGTTATCCCCCAGTCTTGGGGGAAACATCGTCCGAACCCCCTGATAGTCCCCCATACGTTGGGGGACTTGGAAAATCGGGGGACACCCCC
>CAYGXY010000051.1:0-6330 GCA_964354045.1 uncultured Dehalococcoidales bacterium | reverse complement strand
CCAGAGATATAAACTCAACATACAGATACTCCCTTTTGAAAGGTTCGGGGTGCCTTGTACTGACATATTGACGATTAAACATATTGGACAAACCCTATTCTAACGACTTAAACTATAATTGATCGACAATTAATTGTTAATCGTTACTTACCATCATACAATTTTCGAGTTGTCAGAATGCCGGATTTTAAGATCGTATCAGACTTCAAGCCTACCGGAGACCAGCCCCAGGCGATAGAGAAGCTGGTTGACGGACTCAGGCGCGGGCTCAAGCATCAGACACTTCTAGGTGTCACAGGAAGTGGCAAGACCTTCACCATGGCTAATATCATCGAAAAAGTGCAGCGCCCCACGCTGGTTATGTCACATAATAAAACCCTCGCAGCGCAGCTTGCCACGGAGCTGAGGGAGTTCTTTCCAGATAATGCCGTAGAATACTTTGTCAGCTACTACGATTACTACCAGCCCGAGGCCTATGTCCCCCAGACAGATACGTATATCGAGAAAGAGACCGATATCAACGAGGAGATCGACAAGATGCGTCATGCCTCCACCAGGGCACTGCTCAGCCGCCGCGACGTCATTATTGTTGCATCCGTCTCCTGCATCTACGGCCTTGGTTCGCCGGAGGAGTATAAAAGCTTTGTGCTGACACTGAAGAAAGGGCAACAGGTAAAGCCCGAGCACATTGCCCGCAAGCTGGTCAGCATGCAATACGAGAGGAACGACATCGACTTCACCAGGGGTCGCTTCCGCGTGCGCGGCGACACGCTGGAGGTGCAGCCGGCTTATGAGGAGCTGGCGGTGCGGGTAGAGTTCTTCGGCGATACCATCGAGCGCATCGTAGAGGTGGACCCGCTGACCGGCGAACTGCTGGCGGAACGGACGGAAACAGCCGTATACCCCGCGAAACACTTCGTCCTGTCTCCCGACAAAATGAACGCAGCGATCGATGATATACGCAAGGAGCTGAAAGAACGGCTGGCCGAGCTCAGGGAACAGGGCAAGCAGCTGGAAGCGGCCAGGCTCGAATCCAGAACCAATTACGACCTTGAAATGATGGGGGAGGTCGGCTATTGCAGCGGGATAGAGAATTACTCACGGCATCTGCTGCGGCGGGCGCCGGGAAGCCCTCCCTGGACGCTGATCGACTATTTCCCTGACGACTACCTCCTCATCATCGACGAATCTCATATCACGCTGCCGCAGATACGTGGAATGTATCATGGCGATAAATCGCGCAAGGAGACGCTGGTGGGCTACGGCTTTCGATTGCCCTCGGCGCTGGACAATCGCCCGCTGAATTTCGAAGAGTTCGAGGAACACGTCAATCAGGTTATTTACGCCTCCGCGACGCCGGGGCCTTACGAATATGAGCACAGCGAGCGTATAGCGGAGCAACTGATACGTCCCACAGGCCTGATTGAGCCCTCGATAGAAATCAAGCCGACCAAGAATCAGATCGACGACCTGATGGAGCAGATAAGGGTCAGGGTTAAACGCGAGGAAAGATGTCTTGTAACAACGCTGACCAAGCGCATGGCCGAGCAGCTGGCGGAATACCTGAAGGAGATGGGGATCAAGACACACTATCTGCACTCGGAGATAGAAACGCTGGAGAGGGTCGACATCCTCCGCGACCTGAGGCTCGGTGTGTACGACGTAATTGTAGGGATAAACCTACTGCGCGAGGGGCTGGACCTGCCGGAGGTGAGCCTTGTTGCCATACTGGATGCCGATAAGGAAGGCTTCCTCAGATCGCGCGATTCGCTGATACAGACCATGGGCCGCGCCGCGCGGCATATCGAAGGCCACGTTGTCATGTATGCGGACACGGTCACGGGATCGATGCAGGCAGCCATAGATGAGGTACACCGCAGGAGAAAGCTTCAGATAGCCTACAACGAAGCACACGGCATCACTCCGCAGGGCATAAAGAAGGCCATCAAGGACATCAGCGACCGCATTGTGGCAGTCGCCGAGGCCCGCGCGCCGTACCAGGTCAGCAAACTGCCGAAAGACGAGCAACTTCGCTTGATCAAAGACCTGGAGTCGCAGATGAAACAAGCGGCCAAGAACCTCGAATTCGAGAAGGCGGCATTGTTAAGGGACCGTATAATCGAGATGCGGAGGAACATGGAATGAAAGAGGAAGGCGAAACCAAGCAGGAGCGCCGCGAGAGGCGGCTTCAAAAGAAGCGCAATCGTATCCCTCAACACGGCAAGAGTTTAGCACGGGTATATCGGGATGCCGTACTGAAACGGCTGCGCAAGAAACCTGAGTAAGTCGACCTCATTCTACCGCAGCAGGCGGCTCTTCTTCCTTTTCACTTTCTTTAGGCAAAGGACCCTCTACTTCAACCTCCCGAGAACGTGATGGCAGGCGCTCCTTAAGCTCCTCTACCTTCTCTGAAATGTACTCATAAAGCTGCGAACGCTCCTTGGAGAAGGCAACGCTCAGGCGTGAATTATATCTGCCGATGCCGCGATACTTATCATATCTGTTTTTAGTGAGACGGCCCCAGAATGTCCCCTGCAACTGGACCAGTTCATTTAATATGTATTTCTTCACCTGACGCGCCGCCTCATCGGGAGAGACGTGAGCCCCACCCTTCGGCTCCGGCACTATCACATCCACCACCCCGAGATCGGCGCAATCCTTCGCCGTCAGTTTCAACGCCGTGGCGACTTCCTCGGCCTTACTGGAATCCCGGTATAGAAGGCTGGCAGCCCTCTCCGGGGGTATCACCGAGAAGATGGCATTCTCTAACATTAAAATACGATCGGCGACCCCGAAGGCCAGCGCGCCGTCGCTGCCCCCCTCGCCTATGATTACAGCTACTACGGGTACAGGCAGGTCCGACATGTGGGCCAGACACTGAGCGATGGCATTGCCTATTCCCCGCTCCTCGGCATTAAGTCCGGGGTAGGCCCCCGGCGTATCGATAAATGTGACTACAGGGAGCATGAACTTAGCCGCCAGCCTCATGGCCCGCTGCGCCTTGCGGAAGCCCTCAGGATATATCCAGCCCTTTTTGCCCTGGTCTCCGTGGCCGCGCTCCTGCGCGATAACCACAACCGTGCCGCCGCCGATATCCGCCAGCCCGCAGACAACCGAGTCGTCGTCACCATAATAACGATCTCCATGCAGCTCGATGAAACTGGAACATATCCTGCCGATATAATCCAAAGAAGTGGGACGGTCTTCGTGCCTGGCCAGCTGGACGCTCTTCCATGCCGATTCCCTGTGCGTCGCTATCGGCGGGTAGGGGCCGAACCTTCTCTTAATGGTTATGCGATATCGGGATAACAGCTGGTCCAGTAATACGGCCAGCAGTTCTCTCAACCTGGGACGTTCTACAATCAGGTCGATCATCCCGTGTTTCAGATGAGATTCCGCCGTATGCGTATCCGGAGGCAGCGTCCCCCCTTCCATCTCCGCCACGAGCCGCATAGGCGCGAACCCTATAATCGCCTTGGGCTCAGCGACGATAATATCGGCCAGATTGGCAAAGCTGGAATACACCTCGCCTGTAGTGGGATTGGTGAGAACAGATATAAACGGGAGGTTCGTATCGATCAACTGTTTGGCCGCAGCAGCCGTCTTGGCCATCTGCATCAGGGCCAGCACACCCTCCTGCACACGCGCGCCGCCGCTCGAAATCACAGCCACCAGCGGCAACCGTTTCTTCAAAGCATGCTCGAAGGCCAGTGTCACCTTCTCCCCCACCACGCACCCCATGCCGCCGCCGAGGAAGCTGAAGTCCAGAACTACTATTACCGTCCAGGTGCCCTCTATCTGGCAGACGCCCGTGACCACTGCCTCAGGCAGTCCGGTCCTTTTCTGCGCTTCAAAGACGCGCTTCTTATAGGAGGTCTCCCCTGAGAACGACAGGGGATCCAGGGACGCCAACGATCTGTTCATTTCGATGAAGCTTTCGTTATCCGCTATAAGCGCTATACGGTCATAAGCGGAGATCTGATAATGATACCTGCATGCGGGACATATGCGATAGCGTTCGAACAGTTCATTCGACAGCAGGCTTTCCCCGCAGTAAAGACAGGTATTCATGCGATCGAATGCGCCGTGTTCCAGCCGTTCCGGACGGCGCGGTACAATCTTATCGAAGAAGCCCTTCATCATGCCGCATCGCCCTCCGCAGCCTCGTGCTTCTTTACCTCTGGCTTCTTCACATCGTGTTTAGCGAGCACCTGCCGCGACTTGCCCGGCTCGCCGGGTGCTACGACCCCCTGCGCCTCAAGCATATCCATGATCTTGGCCGCGCGGGGATACCCGACGCCCAGGCGACGCTGCAGGAAAGATGTGGATAGATGATTAATCCCGACCGTGAGCCCGATAGCCTGTTGCAGTAAAGTATCCTCAGGAACCTTATCGGCGGCCGCCGAGGTATCCAGGTCCGGCACCAGTTGAACGCCGGCCTCCCTGGGATGCTGGCTTATCCAGAAACTGACCAGTTTCTCGATCTCGGCCTCTGAGACATAGGTGCCCTGAAGCCGTTTTGGTTTGGGTGCGTCGGGCGGAAGGAACAGCATGTCCCCCCGGCCAAGGAGCTTCTCGGCGCCGACAGTATCGAGGATAGTGCGCGAATCGATCTGAGATGCCACAGAGAAGCTGATGCGCGCCGGGAAGTTGGCCTTGATCAGACCGGTGACCACATCCACCGAAGGGCGTTGCGTGGCTACGATGAGGTGTATGCCGGTGGCCCTGGCCAGCTGCGCCAGGCGGCACAGCATGCGCTCCACTTCATCGGCTGCGGTCATCATCAGTTCGGCCAGCTCGTCGATGATGAGCAGCAGGTACGCCAGCGGTTTATCGATGCGCGGGTTCTTGTTATAGGACTCGATATCCCTGGCGCCGACCGCCGCCAATCTCTCGTAGCGATGATCCATTTCACGCGTGAGCCAGCGCAGCACCGCCACCGCTTTCTCGTGGTCCACGATGACCGGCGTGAGCAGGTGCGGCACGTTGTTGAACGACACCAGCTCCACCCGCTTCGGGTCCACCATGATAAAGCGCACCTCTTCCGGGCTGTCGTACATCAGCAGCGTCGCGATGATCGATTTCATGCATATACTCTTGCCGCTGTTGGTGGCTCCGGCGATCAGAAGATGCGGCATCTTGCCCAGGTCGGCGACTATGCTCTCGCCCGACATTCCCTTCCCTAAAGCCAATGGTAGCTTGGTCTTAGCCTTAACTTTTTGAAATGAATTTGTTTCTATTATGCTCCTCAGGCTGACCGTGGACGCTATCGGATTGGGCACCTCAATGCCAACCATGGCCTTCCCCGGTATCGGAGCCTCTATCTTTATGGACGGCGACTCCAGCGCCAGCGCCAGGTCGTTGGCCAGCGAGGCAATGCGCTCGACCTTAACCCTGGTTTTGGAGGTCTCTTTCTGCCGAATGGTTATATTGCCGTCCTTGTCCTTTTCCTTGATCTCCTTGAACTTGCGATCCCACCCCGGCTCGACGCCGTACTGCGTAACAGCCGGGCCCACATTGGACTCCACCACCTTGGCCTCAACACCGTAGCTGGAAAGAGCCTCCTCTATGATCCTGGCCCCGCGCTTGGTATCAACAACAGGCTTCTGTGAATCCAGCTCGCGCTCGAGTATCGTCAGCGCAGGAAGCTGCCACCTGCCTTTCTCCCCGCCCGAGCGCTCGACCGGCTCGATAATATCAATCACATCCGCTTTGTGCTCGGCTACGGCCGGGACCTTCTTTTCTTTCTTTGCAGGCTTCTCTTTTGGCTGCTCCAACTCCCGCTTCTGCTCAGGAATCTGGGTGCGCACCGCCATTACCTTTATCGATTTAGGTTTTCGTTCCACAGGATGCTGTTTCGTATAATTGACCGGCCAGCACAACGCGCGCCACAGATACGTATGAAGCGGATAACGCCGGTACAAACTCGCTATCCAGCGGCCGAGGAGCACGATTATATCCCAGCTTCTTCGCGGCATTATTAAGATCAACCCGAGGATTATCAGCCCTAATACGATGAAAAATCCTGCCACGAACGAATCGGCGATAATAGCTTCGCCAAGCTTTCCTCCAAGACTACTGCCGTTTTCCTTGTCAACGAGGGCCAGTATGCCGAAAATGGCAAAGATGAACGATACTATACCGAGCCATATATTAAAGCCCTGTAAGAAGGCTGGGACGTGCAGTTGGGTAAGTAGCTGGCGAATCCGGTTACGCAGGATAAACCATAAAACTACCAGTATGAAGAAGCCCAGCGGAATAAGCCCGTAGCCGAACGTATCGACAAACGGCCTTCGCGCCGGCGCGTAGAAACAGAACAGCAGCACCACC
>CAYGXY010000050.1:0-3463 GCA_964354045.1 uncultured Dehalococcoidales bacterium | reverse complement strand
TGCCTCGGATGCGGTTTTAGAGGCGCAGGGTTCGGTCTTAACCAATAAATATGCCGAAGGCTATCCCGGCAGACGTTGGTACGGCGGATGTGTTTATGTAGATAAGGTAGAAACCCTGGCAATCGAACGAGCGAAGGGACTATTCCACGCTGAACACGCTAATGTCCAGCCACATAGCGGTGCCCAGGCGAATATGGCCTCCTATTTTACACTGCTCAATCCAAAAGATACTGTTTTAGCAATGAGCCTGGCTCACGGAGGGCATTTAACACACGGCAGTCAAGTAAACTTTTCCGGAAAGCTGTATAACTTTATTAGTTACGGAGTCAGCCCAGAGACAGAGTGCATAGACTATGACGCAGTCGAGAAGTTAGCGAAAGAGCACCGCCCCAAGCTGATTGTTGCCGGGGCCAGCGCCTATCCCAGAACAATCGATTTCAACCGCTTCCGCCAGATAGCTGACTCTGTTGACGCCAAGCTTATGGTAGATATGGCACATATCGCGGGATTAGTTGCAGCCGGCGTGCATCCATCACCGGTTCCATACTCGACAATAGTCACATCAACTACCCACAAAACACTACGAGGCCCACGCGGTGGTTTCATATTATGCAAGCAGGAGCTTGCGTCCAAAATAGACTCAGCGGTATTTCCCGGCACGCAGGGTGGACCACTCATGCATATTATAGCCGCCAAAGCAGTGTGCTTCGGCGAGGCGTTAAAACCCGAATTCATTGAATATCAAAAGGCCATCGTAGAGAACGCCAAAGCAATGGCAGACGAATTCAAGAAAGGCGGCCTGAGGCTTGTTTCAGGCGGAACTGACAACCACCTCATGCTTGTGGACCTCACGCCGATAAGCATCACCGGTAAGGAAGCTGAGGAAGCGCTAGATTCCGTCAGGATAACCGTTAACCGCAACGCCATCCCCTTCGACACCAAACCACCCAGGATCGCAAGCGGCATAAGGATCGGCACACCAGCCGTGACCAGCCGCGGGCTTAATACATCCGATGTAAGAAAAGTAGCTAAACTTATCATAAGGGTGTTGACCAACATCGGGAATGAGAGCATCTATAAGGAAGTGCGCGATACTATAGATGATATTACGAGCCGATTCCCGGTGCCCGGGCTGAGTTAGTTGTGGCTATAATATTTTCATGCTATAATCCAATGCATTGAGTCTAAAAATCTGGAGGTAATTGTATTGCACGACTACGAACTCGTGGTGATCGTCAATCCGTCAGTTGCTGATGCTGATGTTCCTACAACATTAGAAAAGCTAAAAACTTTCGTAACTGATCGTGGCGGCGCCGTTGTCGAAGTGAATCAGTGGGGACGTAAGAAACTGGCATACACTATTAAAAAGTGCACCGAGGGGAATTACGCCCTAGTCAAATTTAATTTTGATCCTAAACTGGCCACTGAACTAGAGGCAAGCCTGAAATTATCGGATGACATCATCCGTCACATCCTGGTTAGATTAGACGCCTAACGGAAGGAGCAAAGAATGGCAAGCCTTAATAAGGTTATGATCATCGGCAATCTCGGCGCTGATCCCGAGATGCGCTTCGCTCCCAGCGGGAGTCCGGTAACTTCTTTCACAATAGCCAGTTCGCGTATATTCACGACAAAAGACGGAGAAAAGAAGCAAGAAACAGAGTGGTTCACTGTCGTAGCATGGGACAAACTTGCCGAAAACTGCAACCAGTTCCTCAGCAAAGGCCGCAAAGCCTATGTTGAGGGTAGACTTAAGACCCGCTCATGGGAAGATAAAGAGGGAGTAAAACATTATAAAACTGAGGTCATCGCGAGCCAGGTTATCTTCCTCGATCGTTCCGGAGCAGCCCCGCTTCCAGAGGAAGCTGCGGAGGGTGAAGGGGAAATCCCGCCAGAAGAACTCCCATTTTAAATAATTTAGAGAGGAATAAGAGATGCCGGGAAGGAAACCAACTCGACCATCATCAAAAACTAAGGGAAGGGACGTAAGGGGCAAGTCCCGTAAATTTCTACCCAAGCGGAGGGTATGTACTTTCTGCGTTAATCATATAGATGCAATAGACTATAAAGATGCATCAGCGCTTCAGCGCTATATTTCAGACCGAGGGAAGATCGAGCCCAGACGTCGCACTGGCACATGCGCTAAACATCAGCGTATACTAGCGTTAGCGATAAAGCGAGCACGACACATCGCCCTGCTGCCTTTTACATCCGATCATATTCGCGAGTCCGGCAGAGGGAACATACGGGATTAGACAATTCACCGATATTATAATGCTCCTTAACGAGCTCCGAGGTCACCTTGACCGTTGTAAATAAGTCTTTGTAGGAATTGCAGGACGATGGCAAAAAAGAGAAAAGAGCAGCAAAAGCACGTTGCCTCCAAGCATGTAACCACGCGCCGTTTAGCACGCTGGCAGCAGGAGAAGCGCCGACAGCGAATCACATTTTTATCCGGGATCGTTATAATTGTAATAGTTCTCGGGATCATCGTTGGCGGTATTGCCACTACCCGCTCCAGCGACTGGCTCAGTAAGGTACAAACAGACTCCGGCACTATCGTCCTCAAAAAGGCAGACTACGCTAATGAATTGAGACTCTTTCAGGTAGGCATATATAATTCCTCAGCGATGACCAATGAGTCTCCACTGCGCATCATTGAAGACAGCTACCTGATCAAGGACAAAACAAAAGAAGTCGGCATAGCTGTTTCCAAAACCGAGATCGATAACATACTACTGGATATTTTTGGTATGACAAATAAATCCATATCAGATCCAGATTTTCAGCAAGCATATCAGAATACACTTGGTAATTTGAGTATCTCCGATGAGGAGTTCCGAGATATAATGGGAACCCAACTGCTAAATACGAAACTACAAGAGTATTTCGTTAACCAAACACCCACATCCGGCGAGCAGGCTGCGATAGAACAGATTATTTTCTCCAATGAAAGCGAAGCCAACGACGTAACGCAGAGGTGGCGCGGCGGTGAGGCGTTTACGACACTCAGTGTGGAATACAGGGATTATAGCCAATCTGGCTGGGTTGCGGTAGACGCCCTCGATGACCCTATAAGAAATGTTATATCCACTATTGAGATAGGCAATATCAGCGACCCCATCTCCATTGGCAATACCAGCGATGACACATCATCCTCAATCGGATACTACGTCATCATTAAAGTGCTGGACCGGAAAGATGACGTACTCTCTGACACTTTAAGACAGCAATGGGGCTATAGTGAGTTTAACACCTGGTACGAGCAAGCGTATACAGCCAAAGTGGAACGCAATCCCAAACTCGATCTAACGGAAGTATATGCCTGGGCTATCAAACAGCTAAGCTAACGGAGGATACTAAGGTTGGGTAAAAAGGGCGTAATAGGTATCGGTATCCTTGGGTACGGGGTCATAGGCAGCGGCGTGACCAAGATCCTCTTTGAGAAGGCTAGGACACTTTC
>CAYGXY010000049.1:0-3245 GCA_964354045.1 uncultured Dehalococcoidales bacterium | reverse complement strand
CAGACTGATCGATCTTCACCTTGCCCACCTTGCTAATCGGTTTGGTATTCGATGGCAGATGCGGGAAAGCCACCTGCGGTTCAATCTTTGACGCATCGTATTCGATGACACGTTCATAGGCCGCATCCTCATCGGGCTCGTACGAGCGATATTTGCGCTTTGTCCGCCCCTTCAGATACGCCTTCGTTTTATCATCAACGCGGAATAAACCCGCCTTGCCACCGGCCTCGACCGCCATATTTGCCATAGTGAGACGGCCCTCGACCGATAACGAATCGATGGCCTCGCCGCAGAACTCCATTGCGCTGTAGCGTGCGCCGTCCACTCCGATCTTACCGATGGTGTAAAGTATCAGATCCTTGCCGCCGACCCACTTGCGCAGCTTACCGCTGAAAACGAACTTGATCGTCGGCGGGACCTTCATCCAGACCTCGCCCGTAGCCATGGCGCAGGCGATGTCGGTCGAGCCCATGCCCGTAGCCAGCGCGCCCAGCGCGCCGTATGTGCACGTATGAGAATCGGCGCCCACGATGACATCACCGGGCAACACCAGCCCCTGCTCCGGCAGCAGCACGTGCTCGATGCCTCCGCACCCTACCTCGAAATAGACCACTCCATGCTCGCGGGCGAACTCCCGCATCAGCTTTGCCTGCTCAGCGGACGCGATGTCCTTATTGGGCACGAAGTGATCAGCCACCATAACGATCTTCTTCGAATCGAATACTTTGGACACGCCTATACGACCGAATTCCTTTATGGCTATGGGCGCGGTGATATCGTTGGCCAGCACGAGATCGACCCCGACGTTCAAGAACTCGCCAGGGGAAACCTTTTTCCTCCCGCTGTGTGATGCCAGTATTTTTTCTGCTATATTTGATCCGCTCATCGTCTTTACACTCTCTTTTAAAATAAGCCTTTACCGCATCGACTGCTCGATATCGATGATTTAAC
Organism: uncultured Dehalococcoidales bacterium; assembly: GCA_964354045.1. Classification (GTDB taxonomy): domain Bacteria; phylum Chloroflexota; class Dehalococcoidia; order E44-bin15; family E44-bin15; genus JAYEHL01. The sequence goes on along the minus strand of CAYGXY010000049.1, from coordinate 2,294 downwards.
CGTAGTCTAGAACAAAAATATCGTTGACACAATACCGAATGTTTAAATCCAGATGGTTTTGATGCTGGAAAGAGACAGCGAAGTGTCTCAAATGCAGTCCCGGATATCTGATCTTCTTACAGCTTAAAAGCAGCGCCCTAGTCGCCGATTAAGAGAACAACAAAGGTTATCGCCAGAGCAGCGAAGCTGATAGTCATGTTCACAACTACTAATATCATTGCTAATCTGAGAGTATGTTCCAAGGCCTGGATACGACTCTCCATCTTCTGTTCATCCATCATATCCCCCTACTATATACCCTTCACTGTTATGAGCCGGTTCAGAGCGTTGATATAAGCCTTGGCAGAAGCGACGATTATATCCGTGTCAGCGCCCCGGCCAGTATAAACCATTCCGTCGCTCTCTATTCTGATGGTAACCTCACCCATAGCATCGATGCCCTCGGTTACCGAATTGACGCTGAACTCGATCAGCTTGTTGGGCACGCCCACCAGACGGTTGATCGCCTTGTAAATAGCGTCCACCGGCCCGGTCCCAAGCGCAGCGTCGGCCACTATCTTCCCGTCAGGAGCGACGAGTTTGACCGTAGCCGTAGGGATATTGCGATCGCCGCATGAGACCTGAACCTGATCCAGGCGATATGTCTCCGATATGGTGCGTTTCTCCTCAGCCAGTAGAGATTCCAGGTCCCTATTGGTAACTTCCTTCTTTTTATCGGCAAGCTGTTTGAAGACGATAAAGGCGCGTGCCAGCTCCTCATCGCTTAAGCTGTAGCCCAGCTCTTCAAGCCTCTTCTTGAGGGCATGGCGTCCGCTGTGCTTGCCCAGCACCAGCTTGTTCGACGGCCAGCCCACCGTCTGCGGGTCCATGATCTCATAGGTTATAGCCTTCTTTATCACGCCGTCCTGGTGTATGCCAGACTCATGGCGGAAGGCGTTCCCGCCCACTATGGCCTTGTTCGGCGGTACCAGGAAGCCGGTGATCTCGCTCACCAGTCGGCTGGTTTTATATATCTGTGTCGTATCGATGTTTGTCGCCGTATTGAAGAAATCATACCGCGTCTTGATGGCCATCACGATCTCCTCAAGCGATGCATTCCCGGCGCGCTCTCCGATGCCGTTGACGGTGCATTCCACCTGCCTCGCGCCAGCTTTAACCGCAGCCAGGCTGTTGGCCACCGCCATCCCCAGATCATCATGGCAGTGTACGCTGATCACGGCCTTAGCGATGTTCGGGACATTCTTGAATATGCCGCTGATGAGTCCGCCGAACTCCTGCGGCGTGGTGTAGCCGACCGTATCGGGGATGTTCACCGTCGTAGCGCCGGCATTAATTACCGCCTCCACGACTTTGTTGAGGAAAGCAGGCTGGGTGCGTGTGGCATCCATCGGCGAAAATTCGACATCACCGGTGTACTTCTTGGCGCGCTTCACCATATCGCAGGCGAGCTTTAAGGCCTCGTCCTGGCTCATCTTCAGCTGAAAGGTGAGGTGATAATCCGATGTGGAAAGGAATACATGTATCCGCGGCTTCTTCGCACCCTTAACTGCTTTCCATGCACGGTCCACCGCTTCGGCGTTGGCATGGGTCAGGGCGCAGACCGACGACGTCTTAATTTTTTCTGATATGAGGCGCACCGCCTCGAAATCGTCGGGCGAGGCGACAGGGAAGCCAGCCTCGATCACATCCACGCCGAGCTTCTCGAGTTGCAGCGCGATCTCAAGCTTCTCCTCGAGATTCAGTGTGGCGCCAGGTGCCTGCTCCCCATCACGCAGCGTAGTATCGAATATTACCACGCGCTCTTTTTTACTATCCTGCTTTTTCTTAGCACTCATTTTATTTCTTACAGTGAACGATCACTGCCTCACTTCGTTTTTATATCCCTGATCAAGCTCATCAACCCCCTATATCCCCCACTCTTGGGGGACTTTTAGAAAGCTGGGGGACACCCCCAGTTCCCCCGTCAGGAAGTATCCTGAACCTCTCATCAGAGATTCACTTTCTACATTTTGATTGAAAACTACTTGGCCTTAAGCCAGGGCATCATGGCCCGCAGCTTCGCACCGACCTCTTCGATCTCATGCTCGGCCTCGCTACGGCGCGCTGCATTGAAAACCGGCCGTCCGGCCTGGTTCTCCAGTATCCACTCGCGGGCAAAGGAGCCGTCCTGAATCTCGGCCAGTACCTGCTCCATCTCCTCGCGCACACACTCATTGATCACACGCGGCCCCCTGGTGTAATCGCCGTACTCCGCCGTATCGCTCACGGACTTGCGCATGAAATCGAAGCCGCCC
>CAYGXY010000048.1:0-8521 GCA_964354045.1 uncultured Dehalococcoidales bacterium | reverse complement strand
GCATTTATCTTGATCTATTACAGCCTTTGATTCTTTAGATGTAATGTGAATCATTTCGATAGCTCCGAAGAAGCATCTGTCTATGCATTCCTCACAGCCGGTGCACAGCTCATCATCCACTACAGCGCGGAAGCGGCTCTTCTCCAGTGTCTTATCGACATTGTTGTATCGCAGCCCTCCGTCAAAGATGACACAGCATTCCCTGCAGCAGTTGCATATCTCGTTCAGTTGCTGCGAGGCCCTGATGGGCCACGTATGGACCAGGCCAGCTTCCTCGGCTTCCATAGCGATGGCAATAGCCTCATCCGGTGTAAGCTTACGCCCTGTACCTCTGTCCAGGTGGTATTTCGCAGATTTGTTAAATTGCAGGCACACGTTCAGTGGTGATTTGCATCTGCGCATCGACCTGCGGCAGCTGCATGGCACGACGGCAATGGGGTCGGCTGTCTTAATAAGTGCTCTTATATCCTCTTGTGGTAGGAATTCTTTAGATGAAATGTTGGGGCTTTTTTCGATCGATTTTAAAGATGGCAGTATTTTAATACGATTGACGAATGATTCTCCCGGCCCGGCCGTTGTGCTTGGTATCCATTCGACCTCATGGAATTCTTTCCACAGATCGAGGAGTTCATTATCGATCCATTTATCGATGCTTGATAGGGTTGCGTCGTGCAGCTGTGTGTAGTCGCGGGCAAGTTGCGGGCCCTTGCTGGTGGGGAAAACCAATCCTCGTTCGAGAAATTCCTGTAACTTCTGTTTAACAGTGCCTACATCGAGGCCGGTTCTTTTTGCTAATTCGGCTGGTTCGGCGGGGAGCATCAATAGCAGGTTTGCATCCGATGGTGAGATGAGTTTTCTCAGTATCCTGGGCAGTATTTTTGAATTTGGCTGATTGAGTTTATTCGCTATTTCAATATAGATTTTATCGGTCTTCATGATGCTATATTATAGCTATTTTATACTGACAAGCATAGGGTTTGTGTGATGGGAAAGCAAAAAGACGTAATGATTTCTACATATGCAAGATATGATACATTGACACAGCACTGATTAATACTTAATATTCCATTTATGGAACATGTTTCCAGAGGCTTGGTGGCAGTGTGAACCTTGCGACGCAGGTCGTTGCTATTCTGGCTGCAGGATATCTCATCGGTAGTATACCTATCGCCCATATCGTAATGCGCGTCTCCCGCAAGCAGGACCTTAGGGAGATAGGCACAGGGAATATAACCTCCACTGCCGTTATGATACACGGCGGTAAACTTCCCGGCAGCATTTCTCTGATAGGTGAAATACTAAAGACTTTCCTGTGTATATATATAGCATATTTAATAGTCGGAGAATTTTGGGCTTACCTTGTGATGCTGGTAATAGCATCGATTGGCCAGATATGGAGTATATGGCTGAAAGGGAAGGGTGGGAAGGGGCAGACAATATTTGTTACCGGATTCATGGTGCTTTGTCCACTTCCATTTCTGATATCGGTTGGGTGTATGCTTGTACTATTCCTGGTATCAAAGCGTTTCTTGCTTAGTAATCAAATCTGGCATCTTATTGCACCGCCGCTTATGCTTCTGGCGCTATTGTTTAATCCTGCTATGTTTGGTTTAGGTGAACATTCGTGGGGCTATGCAGTCACCGCAGGAGTGCTGTGTTCTTTCTTCTTCATAAAGAACCGGGCTGCTAACGATGACTTTGTTCAGTCGCAAGCCTTGGGCAGCTACAGTCGTTAAAGGCAACGGGACATGTGGAATATATATCAGGCAGCTATCACGATATGTCTCGCCATTTTTATCATAAATCTCATCTTGAATTTGAGGTCTTTACATAGACTGGGAAAAAACGATGGGGAATTGCCTGATACTCTACCGTTAATATCAATATTGATCCCGGCCAGGAATGAAGAAAGTAATATTAAAAATTGCTTGGAATCTTTGAGGAGGCAAGATTATCCATACTATGAGATTTTGGTTCTTGATGATAGTTCTTCTGATCGTACAGCCGCCATTGTAGAAGAGATATCGGAGATTGATTCCAGGATAAGACTGCTTAAAGGAATGCCGTTACCTCAAGGCTGGGCGGGTAAATCTTACGCCTGCTATCAGCTGTCGTTAGAGGCTAAAGGCTCGTGGTTGCTGTTTACAGATGCCGATACCATTCATGCCCCTGAGATGCTGAAAAGTGCACTGGCTTATTCTCATAATCATGGCATATCTCTGCTCTCGGGCTTCCCGTTACAGCATACTGTTTCATTTGTACAGAGAGTGGCGATCCCTATGATGTATTTTTTCATATTGAGTTGCGTGCCTTTATGGTGGGTTCAGAGATCTCGCAAACCCAGACCGGGAGTCGCCATAGGACAGTTCCTCTTCTTTAAAGCGGATGATTACAGGGCTATCGGGGGCCACGAAGCGGTCAAATCAAGGATTCTGGAAGATGTGTGGCTTGGTTTTGAAATTGTACGCCGGGGCAAGCGACACGGAATAGTGGACCTTACAGGAATGGTTTCATGTCGAATGTATGAGAGACTGGGACCTTTGTGGGAAGGTCTGGGCAAGTGGTTCTACTCTGTTACTTCACTGTCGCCATGGCTTTTTACTATGATTATCTTAGCCGTATTCGGTGTCTTCATTCTGCCGTTTCTGATTGCTGTAGGCCGTGTCACCCCGGGGCTGCCTGACTATGGCTTTTCGTTATTAATAGTATTACAGATTATATTCATATTTCTCATGCGTATAATATTAGACCATCGTTTTAGACATTCGCGGCGTTATTTTCTGCTTCAACCTTTCAGTATCTCATTTTGGATAGTATGTGCTACGAATAGTGTCATCAAACGTTTGACTGGAAGAGGGACAAGCTGGAAACAACGCGTGTATAAACGTGGTTCAAAGGTGGAGTAAAACTGCTATCGGTGGTTTATCGTTAATCAGCCTCTAGGATTGTTCTGCACCGTATTTCAACTGATTTGGGATTAAACTCAGGGTCAGAGCATTTTGTTAACATATCCTACTATTTTTGCGCCTTCCGAGGATTGGTGATTTCTTTCTGTAATTTTTCTTTGGCTGATGTAAGTTCTTTGGTGCGCTGTTCGATCAGGGTTTCCAGGTGATGGCGATGTTCATTTAATTCCTTTTCCATACGTTTACGTTCGGTGACGTCTCTGGCTATGCCTACAACCTCAGAGGTCCCCTGCTTGGCAATAGGGAAAACGGTTACTTCTATGAGGATACGGCGTCCACTCTTATTGACTAATTCCACCTCTTGCGGACCGCCTGGTATACCCCTGTACTGCTTGAGTTTTTCTACTACTAGCGGAACGTATTCTTCTGAGATAATGCCCATATCGAAGACATTCTTCCCTATGAATTCTATCTTTGAGTAACCTGTAAGCTCTTCAGCTTTTCTATTGCCATATATCAGCTTCCCTTCATTGTCGTAAATGAATATGGCATCAGGCGCATTCTCGACGATGGCCTGCAACCTCTCCTCGCTGCTTCTAATATCCGATTCCATTTTCTTCCGGCTGGTGACATCCCTGACAACTCCAATGAAACCTGTAGGATTGCCTTCGCTGTCCCTCAGGAGTGCAGAACTGATTTCAGCATCGAATTTCTTGCCATCTACAGCCCAGAGGGTATATTCGACTTTATCTTGCACATCTCTATTAGCTATCGTGTTCAATATATCCTGCTGGAATCTCTGCTGGTCTTTCTGTACGATGAACTCGAAGGCGTTCTGTCCGATTATCTCCTGCTTGCGGGTATATCCTGCTTTCTGGAGAGTAGCGTTATTGACTTCTACTATTTTCCCTTCCAAGTCTGTTACTATTATTCCGTCCGAGATCGAGTCAACTATGAACTGGAGCTTCTCTTCTGATATTTGAAGGGCTGCTTTGTATGATTTGCCGCTGCTTGTATTGAATAATATCCCTCTGAAACCTGTAATCTGACCGGTATCATCAACAATGCGGTTCATATGTATTGTGATAGGGAAGGTTGAGCCGTCTACTCTCTGAGCAGTATATTCTTCTAACCCTAAATCTTCTATGTCCTCAGCATTAATCAGTTTACTTAAGGATGCTTTCACCCTGTCTGCTTCGTCGGCCACTATGATATCCAGAATGTTCACGCCACTTTTTAAATCACCCTTGGTATAACCTAACATTTTGAGGGTTATCCGGTTTGCATGGGTGATATTACCGTTTGTATCGGCCTCGAACATCATATCTGTAAGTGATTCTAAAAGATTCCTAATTTTGCTATCACTAACCGTTGTTTTGCGTTCCTTTTTAAGGTTGGATTTAGCATTTTTGCGCGTCTTCTGCATCTTAGCACCCCATATCTGTCTGAAATAAAAATATATTCATTGCTTGAATAATGCCCGGATTCTTAGAGTCAATATATTATACAATACTATTTTAGAAAATATTACTTAGAATTACATTGCAGGTAGAATTGTTTTGCCCTTTTAAGATTAAGGTGGATTCATAAAATATTCACTGTGAAGATTTGAAGTCCAGATATGCAATATCTGAGGTTATTTCTTGATTTTCTTAACGGGCGCTTTGTTCCCTCTTTTAAGTTTGGTAATGTCCCTGACAATATCGAAGATTTCAATTTTCCCTTTTCTGGTAACTGGAAAGCCTGTGGCCTCTACAACAATGTGAGAGCCTTTCTTGGTGGTAAGCTCTATTTCAACAGCCTCGCTCTCTTCGCCTTTCTTGCTTTTTTCTAACCCGCCGATGACCTTTGATATGTATTTCTTATCTATAAATCCTGCATCGAAAACGCTCTTGCCGATGTAGTCTTTCTTGTTAATGCAGAGGAGTTTTTCCGCTTTCCTGTTTAAATCTATCATTTTGCCTTCAGCGTCGTGGATAAATATGGCATCAGGCGCGTTCTCGATGAAGGTACTCAGCCTTTCCTCGCTTTCACGCACTTCATCTTCCATTCTTTTACGTTCGGATATCTCTATGCCGACACCGGCAAGATAGGTATTATTGTTCAACTTTATACGGGAACCTGTCAGGTAGTATGGTACAACGCGTCCGCTTTTGGCGATGGCATTTACTTCTGCTGTGTCTCGACCTTCTTTAAACACTCTTTCAATCTTCTTCTGGATAAAGGACCTGTCTTTCTTGCTGAAAATATCAAGAGGGTTCATTTTTGATATCTCTTCCGCCGAATATTCCGTCTCTGTTTCAAGATTCTTGTTCCATTTAACAAAACGGCCTTTTGTGTCGATCATGTAGAAAACACCGGGGAGACTATTGATCGTGGCTTCAGAGAAGCTCTTTTCCTGTAATAGTTCCTCATCGGCTTTCTTGCGTTTGGTGATATCAACCCATATCGATAAATAGCAGGACAACTGATCGTTTTTCATTATGGTTTTTGTCGTTACTTCTATCCAGAATAACTTGCCGTTTTTCTTCTTCATCGGCAGTTCCAGTTTCTGTACGCTGTCAAGCAGGACTTGCTCTGTATGTTGTATCATCCTGTGAGTAGCTTCTTCGGTCCAATACGGGTATGGGACTTTTTTACCTAGAAGCTCGGATAAACTGTAACCCGTCAATTTCTCTAATGCGGGGTTTACATATTTTATTGCTGTGTTTGCCTCGGCCACAAGAATGGGATAAGGGGCATTGTCCAGGAGGCTTGAGCTGAATTCTTCACTTTCCTTAAGCGATTCCAGTAGTTTAAGTTCAGTGATATCTGTAGCCAGGATACCAAGGCCGTTCCCCACTTTAAAAATTCTTGCTGACACCCTTAAATCGCCGAATGCGGGATCTACAGTGACATCATTTAATTCAAGAGGTTTTCCCGTATTGAGCACTTCCAGATATAGTTGGTAGCGGCCGCTTTCCTTGATGGCAGGCATTAGGGATAAGATATTTTTATCGATATAGTCTTTTCTCTCGGTACCGGCAGGAAGGTATCTGGTGGCGGCCTTATTTATTTCAATGACATTAAATTTTGCATCCAGCATAATAAAAATATCATGTGATGATTCCATAATGTGGCGCAGTTTTTCTTCTGCCTGGTATAATGATTCTTCCGTCTTATTGCGCTCGTTATCGGATTTAGCCAGATGATCAATGCGCTGGCGCAGCTCTGACAGCTCCGACATCAGCTGATCCTTTGCTTTAGCTTCATGGCTTATTGCCTGGCTGTCGAGGCTATGGAGAATCTTCAGGATGTCACTCTCTTGAAAGGGCTTTTGAATTATAAATAACGGCCCTGCCGAAAGCGCATCCAGAGCGATGGGCTCATCCCCCTGCTTGGCGGTAAGTACAATTGTTGCCTTTTTGTCTCTGAGCCTTATCCCCGAAATAATCTCGGCGTTTGTGATAGCAGCTGGCTTAGAGATGAGAAAAATGATGGAATACTTTGCCAGCTCAAGTTCTTTATAAGCCCGTTCCGGATTTTTAGCAGTTGTGACTTTAAAATCTCCTCGGTTGGCAATTAGATTGTTGATCTCCAGAGTGTCCAGGTCATCACCGATGATCAGGGCATTTCGCTCTATAACTTTCGATTTGTTGGCGAACCAGTTATCGAGTACGGTCCTGTTGAACCGCCAGTGGCCGCCTAGCTTGTATGCCGGTATTTCGCCCTGCTGTGCTAATTTGTATAGTGTCATGTAGCTGAGTTTTAAGTACTCAGAAGCTTCCTTTGTTGTCATCAGTTCGCTCATAAAATAAGCCTCCCAGAGAGGTTAATATATAAAATTTCTAAATAATGATTAATGTATTTTGGAGAAATTATACTTCTGGTATCATAGCACTATCAAAGCATGCGGGCAATGCATCGTGGAATAGGTTGGCGAGGTTCCTGGCGAACGCGGCTATTAATAAAATCAAGGGGGCTTTATAAGCCCGCAGATTATCTTAATTAATATTGGAAACAGGATATTAAGGAACCTCTGAAAAAGAGGTGTCCTTCCGCGGAAGGACCGGGGGTTTGGGGGTGCCCCCCAGCTTTAAAAATCCCCCAAGACTGGGGGATAAAGGGGGTTGATTAGCACTTAATCAGAGTTTCCTAAACAAAATGGAAGGCACCTCACTTTGTTTACTTGTGTCGTATGGTCAACCTATGGTTACCCGCATATTTCGGATGTTTTTAATCTTGTGATAGGAGACTGGCTTAAAACAATCTACATTGATATAATGTTGCTCTGACAGTGTATTGAAATCTTTAAGTGTATGTCCACATTAACTGATTTTCTGCAATCAACTACATATTTTAACTACCCTGCAAGTAAGGATGCACTTGACCGGGTCAGTAAATATGTATTTGAGAAAAAAGCAGTGAAGGGAGAGTTGATACTTGCAGAAGGCGAGCAGCCTCAGGCTTTATATTTTGTAGTTTCCGGTGCGATAAAGTTGTTTAAGACATCGCCAGAAGGTAAGGAACAGATATTTGGTATCGTGCACAGAGGCGGCTCGTTTAACGACGTCGCGGCCTTTGACGGAGGCCGCAATCCTGTCAGCGCGCAGGCTATGGTGCCTTCGCTGCTGTACGGCATACGCAAAGGTGACTTTGAGATTATCATTAGGGAAAATTCGAAGGTGGCTGTCAATGTAAGCAAAGTCCTTGCCAGCCAGGTGAGGCAATTAGGAGGTCTGGTCGAAGACCTGTCTTTCAAGCATGTGACAGCCAGAGTGGCAAAAATTTTAGTTGAGAACTCGGGCGACGGCTCTAAAGAAAAGCATAGACTCACCCAGCAGGACATGGCGGCTATGGCTGGAACAGCGCGTGAGGTTGTGGGACGGTCTCTGAAATCGCTTGAAGATGATGGCGTGATAAAGATGGATCGGCATCGTATCGTCATTAAGGATATCGATATGCTGAAAGATATCGCAGGGGCAAGTGTATGAGACAAAGGTCATATTCTATATGCGGGTTTAGTGTTAGCATCTGGTTTGGGAGGGCGGGACAATGGTGATTGAAATGCCGAGAATCGATCAAGAGAAATGCGACGGATGTGGCCTTTGTGTAGATGTATGTCGTTGTGGTGCTATAGTTTTTGTCGGTGGCGTAGTAACAATTATTGAATCGAAGGTGTGTGGTTGGTGCCTTCAGTGCGAGCTTATTTGTCCACGTGATGCCATATCCTGCCCATATGAAATAGTAATAGAGAAGCGTTAAAGTCTAGATTTATCCCCTGTATATTTTTAATATCCTGCATTACCTCAATATGATTCTACAGCCCCGACCGAAAGTCTCCATTTGTAGTTAGAGTCTAAATATTCTATCCAACCCCCTGTAGTCCCCCATACTTGGGGGACTTTTAAAAAATCTAGGGGACACCCCTAAGACCCCGGCAGGAAGAATCCTGTACCTCTTTTTATAATCTTCGGTATGGGGCATATTGCATAGGCTATTATGATTGTCCAAACCCCCTGTTTGTCCCCCATTTAACTTCGAGATAGGGCGAACACAGAGGTTCGCCCCTACAGGGGGACTTTAGGAAAGTGGGGGACACCCCTAGAACCCCGGTCCTTCCGCGGAAGGACACC
>CAYGXY010000047.1:0-2969 GCA_964354045.1 uncultured Dehalococcoidales bacterium | reverse complement strand
CCCGGCAACGATCAGCTTGGGGCGGTGCTCTTTCGCTAACTTCTCGACTGCGTCATAGTCTATGCACTCTGTCTATGGGATGACTCCGTAACTAATAAAGTTATACAGCTTTCCAGAAAAGTTTACCTGACTGCCGTGTGTTAAGTGTCCTCCGTGAGCTAGGCTCATCGCTAAAACAGTATCTTTTGGATTGAGCAGCATAAAATAGGAGGCCATATTAGCCTGGGCACCGCTGTGTGGCTGGACATTGGCGTGCTCAGCTTTATATAGCTTCATCACACGCTCCCGTGCGATGTTCTCTGCCATATCTACCGCTTCGCAGCCTCCGTAGTAGCGTTTCTTGGGATATCCCTCGGCGTATTTATCAGTAAGCACAGTGCCGGCGGCTTCGAGCACGGCTTTGGAGGCATGGTTCTCGGATGCGATGAACTCGAGATTGCGGACCTGCCGTTCCGCCTCGCGACGTATCGCCGAGCACACCTCAGGGTCGTTCTTTTCGAGATCTGTTCCTTTGAGATATTTCTTAGCAATGTCCATGTCAGTCCTCATGGGTCAAATTAAAAAGAAGGCCACGAAATCTTGTGGCGGTAGTAAGTGTACTTCACGGTCTACTTCCTGTCAATGGTCTATAGCTATTCGCTGTCTTCGATATAGAGCTAGGGAATTCGTGATGTCAACCCCCTGTATCCCCCAATCATGGGGGAATTTAAAAAGATAGGGGACACCCCTAAAACCCCAGCAGGAGAATTTCTCCTGCACCTCTTTTCTGCTGTCTCGAAAATTGGACTCTTGTCTCAGTGATGGATAAGCTACTGAAGTCGTGCGAGGTTGGATGTCAGTCAAGAGGTGTACTCAAAGAAGCCACCGAATCTTGTCGGCAGAGAGGGTCCCTAGATTTCTTTTGCCAGGGTGAGGCCCCAGACTGATGCGGCGCCGACTGATTTTAGTGAAGTAGCACAAGAGTTTAACGTCGCTCCCGATGTACATACATCATCGATGAGGAGGATTCGTTTTCCTGATATGTCATGACTGACACAGTTAAAAGCATTTTTTATATTCTTTCTACGCTGGGCTACGTTATCGGATTTGGCCTGAGAAGGGGTGTGCTTTGTACGGACAAGAACTCCTTCTACAACCGGCATACGGGTCATATAACTTAATTTTCGAGCCAGCAGTGATGACTGATTATAACCACGCTCCCGCAGCCTTCGTTTATGGATCGGCACCGGGATGATGATATCGAATGATAAGTGGTGTTTTCTTAAATATTCCGCCATGCAATATGATAGCGGGTCAGCAAGCACTTTTATGTTTTCGTATTTGAACTGTATTATAGCTTGTCGTATAGCCCCGCCGTATTTGAAAATAGAGTATATGCCGTCTATGTCCCAGGTTTGTGACTGGCATTTGTGGCAGATTGTTCCTGTGCGTATCGGTTCACTGCATCTGGTACAAAGCGGTGGCTGGAGGTAAATCAGCTTGTTGCGGCATTTCTGGCAGAAAAACACTCCACCCTTGCCACAGCTTACGCAACGAGGTGGGAACAGAAAATTAAGGATTTTTTGTTTAATGGAACTAAATAAACTATCCAGCTTCACCTCATTTGTGAGCCTGCTGTCTTGCTTTATTTAGTAAGTGTACTAATGAACCAGTTTAATTAACGTATCTTGGCGTTGTGCCCAACGCCGCTGACGATGGGCTCATTAATATATAGATCGCCGTTCCTGATCTTGAGATTGAATCCGCAGTCGGGATTAGTACAAACCCACGCTTTATAGTGAATCGGTGCTCCTTGGCTTCCAAAGTCTGAAAGGGGTACTAAATCTCCGACGTTGCACTTGAGGCATTTGGGGAATGAATTACTATCCAACACGAACCTCCCATCCTAATATCGTTAGTTAGTATACACCAACCATTCCATAATCCGCAACCCGAAATATTAAGGTTAAAGCTGGTTATGTCACTACAAATTGCGACGACGATGCGCTTTTATGCATGTCGTTCAGCGTGAGCGGTCGCGATAGGGTTAGGTAAGCCTGAATTGGTCTTATCAACCCTCTGTATCCCCCAATCTTGGGGGAATTTTAAAAGAGATAGGGGATACCCCCAACCCCCGGTCCTTCCGCGGAAGGACACCTCTTTTTCTTTCCTGTCATTGTCCGACTTGATCGGGCAATCCAGAGTACAATTGGTGGATGTTCACGTCAGGGACTCTTTATTTAAAGAGGATGTTATGCGAGGAAGGCTGCGTAATCCAGCCGGTTGTAGATAGCGCCTGTGGGCGTTAGCGTGCTCTTCATGAGGCTGAGCTCTTTGAGGGTAAAGCTGGCATCATAATCCATCTTCTTCTCTTTCACTACGCTGCCGATTTCTTTGCGTTCCTCCGGCGAAGCGTTGTCGCGCACACGTCCGAGTGTGAGGTGCGGCGTGAACGCGCGGTTCTCCGGCGCAAAGCCCAGCGGCGCCAGCGCCTGTTCGATCTCGCGCTGCATTGCGGCAAGCGGTTCCGTGTTGCCCTCAAGCGCTACCCAGATCACACGGGGACGCTGCTCGTTGGGGAACATGCCCAGCCCGCCGAGCCGGAGCTCCAGCGGCGGCACCTTGCTGGCGGCCGTTTTCATGATGCCTGTTATTTGCGGTATTTGGCTCGAGTAGATATTTCCGAGGAATTTGATGGTCATATGTGTTCCCTCGGGGGCGACCCATTTGACGTAGCGGTGTTGTGCCGGGCGCAGCCGCTTGATTATCAGCGCCACGGTTTCTTTTACTTCATCGGGCAGTTCGAGGGCGATGAATGACCGGATGGTCTCCATTTACAGCAGCCTTTCGGCATTGCCATGGAGTATAAGTTCCTTCGTCTTCTTGTCCATTTTGACGGCGTCGATCTGTTTGATCACCTTGCTCGGCGGCATCAGCGGGAAGTCGCTGCCGAAGAGTATCTTATCCGCTCCGATTATCTGGCTTACGTG
>CAYGXY010000046.1:0-2927 GCA_964354045.1 uncultured Dehalococcoidales bacterium | reverse complement strand
CCAGGGCGGGCACCCGGGAAGCCTGTTGCCCATCATCACGATACTGGGCGCAGCGGGATAAAGATCCATGCCGAAATCGGCATTAGGTGAAGTGAAGGTCCTGGAGCTATGCCAGATGGTCGCAGGGACCTACTGCACCAGGCTCATGGCCGACTTGGGGGCCGAGGTAGTTAAAATAGAGCCGCCGCGATACGGCGACAAGGCTAGAAGGTCACCCCCTTTCATCAACGACATACCTGACGCGGAAGGGAGCGGCCTTTTTCTTTATCTCAACACCAACAAGCTGGGCGTCACACTCGATGTTACAACGACTACGGGCAGGAATATATTCCTCGAACTAATCAAGGAAGCTGACGTCATCGTCGAGGATAACGCCCCGGGCTGGATGGCAGAGCATCGCATCGGATACGACGACCTTAAGTCGATAAACCCCGATATCATCATGACCTCGATAACGCCATTCGGGCAGACGGGGCCCTATCGCGATTACAAAGCATATCCGCTGAACGTGTTCCAGAGCGGCGGCGAGGGCTACCTGACGCCGGGCGGTGTCGAGAATATGGGCCGGCCGCCGCTGAGGCTGGGCACCTTCGTCGGCGAGTACGACAGCGGGCTGAACGCGGCCAATGCCACGCTGGGCGCCCTCTTCTGCAGGAGGAGGACGGGACGCGGACAGTGGATCGATATCTCCAAACAGGAATCTATCATGGCCCTGAACCGGCTGGACATGGCGCGCTTCGCCAACCACGCCGAGGTCATTACCAGGGCCAGACTTGGCGCGCCATTCGGCGGCATCCTGCCGTGCAAGGACGGCTACACCGTCTTCATCACGTGGGAGCCCGAGCAGTGGGACAAGCTGGTGCATTTCATGGGCGACCCTGAGTGGGCCAAAGACGAGAAGTTTCAGGACTACGCCGAACGCCATAAATACGGTGAGGTGATTAACGCGCTGATAACAGAATGGACCATGCAGCACACTAAGGAGGAACTGTACCACCGCGGCCAGGAAGCGGGCATCGCCTTCGGCATGGTATTCACGCCCAAAGACCTGGTCGAATCGGAGCACCTCAAGGCCAGGGAGTATTTCGTCGAGGTCGAGCACCCCAAAACAGGAACTATCAAATATCCGGGCGTGCCGTACAAGTTCTCCGAGACGCCGTGCCGCATCGACCGTCCCGCGCCAACGCTGGGCCAGCACAACGTGGAAATATTTATCGATCGATTGGGACACACAAAGGACGAGATGAGGAAGTGGGGCCCAGCGGGGATAATATGAGTTATAAGAAAGTGGAATGTAGGGGCGAATGGCCATTCGCCCGCCATGGATTCCGGCTTTCGCCGGAATGACGGATTGAGTTGCATAGATTACGATTGTGTGTAGCCTCTCCCTTTTAGGGAGAGTTAGCTTAAAAAGAGGTGCAGGAGAGTTTTCTCCTGCCAGGGGTTTGGGGGTGTCCCCTATCCTTTTTTAAAAAACCCCCAAGAGTGGGGGATAACAGGGGGTTGAACAGCATCGAGCTGAAGGTTTCTTTATGAACATACTTGAAGGCATCAGAATAGTCGACTTCACGCGCTATGCGGCCGGGCCGCAGATAACCCTGACGCTGGCTTTGATGGGCGCCGAGGTCATCAGGGTCGAGAGCCAGATAGAGCTGGACCACTTCCGGCGCCCTGAATCGGCTGTCAGCTACGGCTCGACACGGGCGGCCAACGACTGCTTCAACACGCTGAATTTAAACAAGCTGAGCGTGACTTTAAATCTCAAAACGGCCAGGGGCCTGGAGCTGGCCAGGAAGCTGGTCGCCATCAGCGACGTGGTAGTGGACAATTTCCGCCCCGGCGTCATGGACCGACTCGGCCTCGGTTACAATGTGCTCAAGGTAATCAAGCCCGACATTATTATGCTATCCGCCTCAAGCCACGGGGCCGTAGGGCCAGAGAAAGCGTACTCGGCCTATGCCGTGACATTTGGGCCGCTGGGCGGCGTATCGCATCTCACAGGCTACGAGGGCGGCAGTCCCGCGGTCACCAGGAGCAGCGCCGACCTCAGGCCGGGCACCGCCGCCGCATTCGCCATCCTCGCCGCGCTGAACTACCGCGAGGCAAGCGGCGAGGGCCAGTTCATCGACTTCTCGGCGCGCGAAGCTATAAGCTGCAGCATAGGCGAGGCCATAATGGACTATACGATGAACGGACGGGTAAGGACGCGGCACGGCAACCGCGACGACATACTGGCCCCGAACAATTGTTACCGCTGCAAAGGCGACGACAGGTGGATCAGCATTTCAATTGCGAACGACGATGAATGGAAATCTCTGGTCAAAGCTATGGGAAGCCCAAAGTGGGCCGGCGACGCCAAGTTCGCCGACCAGTTCCGCAGGTGGCACAACCAGGACGAGATCGACGTACATATCGCGGAGTGGGCGCTGAGCTACAGCGACTACGAGCTCATGACCATGCTGCAAAAATCCGGCGTGGCCGCCGTCCCCGCCTTCGACAGCGAGGAGCTCTTCACCGACCCGCACTGCCGGGAAAGAAACGTTTTCGTGCCCACGGAGCACGCCACGGAGGGGCAGTTGTACGCCGTGGCCCCACCATGGAAGTTCTCGGAGGCCCCGGCCCGGGTGGCCAAGGCTGCGCCTCAGCTGGGGGAAGATAACGACTATGTCCTCCGCGAGTTGCTCGGGCTGTCGAAAAAAGATATCGACAAGCTGACAAACGACGGCGTCCTGTATTAGTCGATGTTTTTGCTCGACGTGGTGTTCTTCACCTCGCCGAAATCAGAGGGAATCTTCGAACCCGTCCCATCTTGTCTTATATGATTTGACAGTAGAAGAGTCTTCGATGCGCCTTCCGCCGGGAGCGGTAACAAAGCGTATATATGGACCGGGACCAGATGCAGACGATTTAGACGGCGGAACTGGGGC
>CAYGXY010000045.1:0-3294 GCA_964354045.1 uncultured Dehalococcoidales bacterium | reverse complement strand
CCCAAGAGTGGGGGACACAGGGGGTTGAGCAAGGCTCTCTCAACACTCTCTTATTTTATAACCCCAAGCATTGTTAAACCCTGGATAACCATGCTCACCGCTATGGCCGCAAGCAGCAGGCTGAACACCTTGGAGATTGCTTTGAGACCACCCTTGCCAAGAAATTTCACTATGCGGTTGCTAGCCAAAAAGATAAGCCAGCAAATTAACATATTGACCATATATGAAACCAGAATCATGTATAGAGGGAATGTAGGATAAAGTAAAAGAAGGGTCGTTATGGTGGCCGGCCCGGCAAGAAGGGGCGTCCCAATGGGCACAACTGCAATCATCTCCTCTTTGACGGCATCGACCCAATGGCCTGTTGTCATATATTTGATGGAAAGCACCAGTAAAATTATGCCTCCTGCGATCGCAAATGATTCAACACTGATATTCATCGCATTTAAAATCGCCCGGCCAAAAAATAAGAATGCTAAACCAACGAGAGCAGCGGTCAAGACGGAGAGATTTATCGTTTTCCTTTGCTCACGCCGCGACATTCCTTCACTGATGGCTGTAAGGAATGGGACGACCCCCAGTGCATCCAGTACGATAAACAGGGGTACAAACGTTAATACAAAAGACTCCCAGGTGCTATGCATATCTAATTCTCTGCTTTGACTAAAATATTGTTAAATAGTAGAGCGACTGACGTTGGTTGTCAATGATATAACTCGACTTGTGTGTAAGTAAGAGAACGGGGCTATTCGCAATAGATGAATGTTTATTAAATCGCATTAATCCCGGGGAATTGGCCCGAATTATCTTCTTCAGAGACTCCTACCGTATCCATCTCCGGCCCTTGTCCTTGCCAACGCCCTTGCGAAATCTGGCCAACCCTCTGCCCTGCACAGCCCGTTGAATACTCGCACTGCCGCACTGAGGGCATGCACCCGGCTTTCCTCTCACAAAGGACACCTGCCAGTTGTTGCTGCAATCGGCACATACAAATTCTCTCGAAACCGCCATTGTGCACACCCCTTACTTCTTTAATAACCAGATATGAAATAAGCTTCAACGAGCAAGACTTCCCTCTTCTCCCTGTCTATTAGCTTGAACAAGCCTTTCCCCACAGCAAGGGTTATCATCAACGATATATATTCGACACCTTTGTTTTACTTTACCAGTTTCGCCGCGATCGCATTAAATAACAGAATATTACCGCACTGGTTACAGGTAACGGGTATGACAGGAATAATAGGCGACCCTATAGCTCTGTTTTGAAACTCCCGCAACTCGAATACCTTGTCAATAACCGCCCA
The DNA here is from genome assembly GCA_964354045.1 of uncultured Dehalococcoidales bacterium. Classification (GTDB taxonomy): domain Bacteria; phylum Chloroflexota; class Dehalococcoidia; order E44-bin15; family E44-bin15; genus JAYEHL01. The sequence continues at coordinate 1,990 of CAYGXY010000045.1, read as the reverse complement.
GTCGTTGGCGCCACAGAATTTACAGCCTTTAGGTGTATTCCGTATCTTATTTAGATGTGCCAGCACTTTCTTGGTATCAATATCGCTCATAATCTTCCTCCCTGATGACCGTTTGTTGACTTTTCATCTTCTGAGTTGCCATATTGTATATGATTCCACCACCTCAGTCAACACAATAGTCAAAAACCTCCTCTATGTAGATGATCTCAAACAAAGGGCTCCTTCCAATACGGAAGGGCTGGGGGATTTTATGAGTCGTGTAGGAGTTTTCGGGGTGAACAATAAATCATTGGCTTCATATAGCCATCGCGGCGGCGGTGTGTTTCAATTACGCCGCCGCGATCTATCAGCAAATCAGTGTCGGCTCTAAGGTAAACCTGCTAAGCGAAACAAGGTAAACCTTAGTTATTCTCAGGACTTGGTACTACTTCCGGCTCGGCAACCGCTGTCTGAACTCTGTTGACCCCGCCTGCTATCCTCGCTAAGAACTGCTTTCTGACGGCGCGGGCGGTCCAGCAGCTGTGTTCATCGTTGTTCTTGGTCAAACCAACCAGCGACGCCATATCGTAGATCATGGCATCGATAGCGCCGAGCTTAAATGACATCTCATCAGCGGCACCGCCGACCTTCTCCCTGTAATCCGACCCCAGTAGCTTCCTCGCCTTCCACTCCAAAATGGTCTCAAACGCACGATCAAGTTCCGTCACTTTACTGTCCCTCCTTCTATTTATTAACAGATCACATCTGTTTTTACCCCATTATTAATATTATAATGACTTTATATAACTTTAGTATTGATACCCTTTCTTACTACTAATCGACCCATAGGGGTTTCATGAATTATATAATAGTCTTCTGCTCTGGTCAATGGGTTTTTCAACTGAGGGGAAAAAACCGTGTGATAGGATGTTTATCAATATAACGAAAGGCCAAGCGGGTAGACTATCTCAGTAAATATCCCTTCGGCTATCCTTAAAGAATGGAAACTGACGCCGGGTTTTTTCTACCAGATCGAGATCGATCTCAGCTGTGAGCAGCGACTCCTCATCCCCCGCCTCAACGACATAGCGTCCCCACGGGTCAACTATCGCCGAGCAGCCGCCAAATGTTTCCTCCTTGAACTCGCCGAGACAATTGCAGCCAGCTATGAACATCTGGTTCTCGATGGCACGCGCCAGAAGCAATGTCTTCCAGTGACCTATGCGGCGCACAGGCCATTCGGCAACAAGCAGCACAATACGTGCGCCGCTGAAAGCATAGTGACGGAACACTTCGGGGAAGCGTATGTCGTAGCAGATGCTCAATCCGGTGAGCCCCCAGGGCGCATCCGCCGTCACAAAGCTCTTACCAGGCGTAAGCCATTTCACCTCGTTCATCAGTGAAAACAGGTGCGTTTTAGAGTAAACGGCAAGGCACCGGCCTTCTGCATTAAAGAGAGGAAATGAATTGTAAATTTTGCCATCGCGCGCCTCCAGCACCGAGCCGCCAATGGCAATGTTGTTCTCGCGGGCAAGGCCGCTTATACGAGCGAAGACGCCTTCACCCATACGAGCTGCATATCGCTCCCGATGCTCCAGATCGTAGCCCGAATGCCACAGCTCCGGGAAAAGGACTAACGACGATCCCCGCTTCGCCGCCTCACGCGTCCACTCCTGCACACGCTCCAGGTTAGCCTCGGGCTGGCCGCGGAGAACTTTCATCTGGCCAAGGGAAATAGAGGTTTTCATAGTATGTTCACATTTGTATTCAATAATTCAGCAATCGACATTGACCTGGATAACTACTCAGGGGATATTACAACATCTTACTTTCGCAAGCAATACAACGAGAATCTCCCGCTGCAAAATACCCCTAAAATACAACCAGAGCCTATTCTAAGGCTCGTAGTAGATCGGTTTTCCCAGGTTTTTAATGGAAAAACTGGAGAAGACATGATGGCCATCCCAATCAAGCACGCGCAGATCGTCCTGCTCTTGAAGGTCACCTATTA
>CAYGXY010000044.1:0-3175 GCA_964354045.1 uncultured Dehalococcoidales bacterium | reverse complement strand
CACCCACGGCCACTGGGACCACTTCCAGGCCAGCCGCGCCCTGACCCAGATGAGCAGGAAAAAGGAAGGGGTTCCGGATCAGACGCTGGTTACGCTGCATGAAAAAGAAATGGAATACCTCGGATCGGTATTCGAATATATGTCCAAGAAGGCCAGAGAGGCGGTATTCTTCGAGCCTTCATTCTATCTGGTCGACGGGGAGCTGAACCTGGGGAAACAGCTTACGCTCCGCGTGATAAATACGCCGGGCCATACGCCTGGCTCTATCTCCCTGTACTGGCCTGAAAAACGATTGATCATAACCGGCGACCTGCTGTTTTACGGCGGCGTCGGCAGGACGGACTTCGGCGGGGACGGCAAGGAGCTCAAACAGAGCATAGAACGGCTAATGGAGCTCGACATAGAGTATGTGCTGCCAGGGCACAGCACAGAGCTGGGTTCGATCATCCAGGGCAGAGACAAGGTTCAGAAGAATTTCACCGCGATAAGGGCGAGCTACTTCCCCATGCTATAGCGTATAATGAAAACGAGGGAGCATTCACGTGCCTGAGATGGAAGAGATAGTATTCTTTAAAGAGCCAAAGCTGAGGAACCCATACCTGATTGCGGCCTGGCCCGGCATGGGCGGCGTAGCCATCATTGCGGCCAAATATCTGATCGAGAAGCTGAAGGCCGAAGAGCTCGGTTTCATCTCACCGGAGGAATTCTTCGAATTAAACGGCGTGTATGTCCAGGACAGCGTGGTCAAAGAATTCCAGTTCCCGGAAAATAAACTCTATTTCGCAGAGGGTAAAGGCTCCAGGGACTGGATCATCTTTACAGGCGAATCCCAGCCAGCTGCCAACGGCTACCTTCTGGCGAACTTCGTCCTCGATGTTGCCGAGAAATTCGACGTCAAGCGGGTGCACACCTTCGCCGCAGCCCCGACTCATATCCACCACACCAAGAAACCCAGGGTCTCAGCCGCCGTGACTAACAGCGAACTGCTCAGCGAACTGGCATTATACAATATCAACCAGCTGAAAGAGGGAAGTATCAGCGGCATGAACGGCCTGCTCCTGGGAGCGGCCAAGCACAGGAATATCGAGGGCATCTGCCTTCTGGGTGAGATCCCCGTTTACACCACCCACATCGCCAACCCGCGGTCCTCCAAAGCGGTGCTTGAGGCGTTGACCCAGATCTCAGACCTGGAGATCGACCTGGACGACATGGACAAGTGGGCCAGAGACGCTGATAAGCAGATAGAGGATAAGATAAAGCAGCTCAAGGAATCCTTCGGGGAAGAGGCCAGCGGGCTCATCGACTATTTCCAGCGCCTTGCCGAACAGACCGCCAGCGAGGAGCAACTGCCGGAACATCCGAGCGACGAACTGCTAGAGGATATCGAGCGCTTTCTCAAGGACCAGGGGGAACAGAAGGGCGGGCATTAACACGCTTTGTAGCCCGTAGCCTAGAGCCATTCTGTACAAGTCTCCTTTCTGATAACAATTATTTCAACCCCACCTGTGCCCCTATAATCTCGACCCACACATCGACAACAAGAAGTGCAGGATTCCTCCTGCCGGGGTTTTAGAAATGTTCCTTATGTTTTCCTAAAACGATTGCTAATCAGAATTGGGAAGTCCAGAGGGCGATCCCTCTGGCGGGGGTTTGGGGGTGTCCCCCATATTATTTCAAGTCCCCCAAAGTATGGGGGACTAACAGGGGGTTTGGATAACGAAGCCCCCAAGCCTGGGGGATACAGGGGGTTGACCCCTAACCCATCCTTAAAAATTGACAGCCATAGCCAAATCTAGCTATAATCTGGCGGGTGAGCCAAGCAAATTGAAGGGGGAAAGTAAATACAATGGGTAAAGTAGATATAAAAATTCTAGGCCTGTCGGCGACGCCGGTATTAAACGGCAACTGCGATACCTTTGTTAAAGAGAGCCTGAAGGCCGCCGAGGCCATGAGCAGCGACCTGGGCAAGGTTGAGATCGAGTTCGTCACGCTGGCCGATAAGGACATCACCATGTGTAAAAACTGCCAGTGGTGCATCGAGCACAAGAAACCATGCAAGATTAAGGACGATGCCCATGGCATATACGACAAGCTGGTCAAGGCCGATGGATACATCTTCGGCGCGCCGGCATGGGGACTGACGCTTTCGCCGCCGCTGACGATTCTCTGGTCGCGCGTGCGCTACTACGCGATATTCACCCAGCTGCTGAAGAACAAGGTGGCTGGATACCTCACCGTGGGCTTCTTCGGGCTCGGGTTCGACGCCTGTCTGGACCAGATGGAGAACCTGATGAAGCGCATGATGATCCCCGTCGCCCGTGGCTGGGCTGTCACCAGCACAATTTATGAAGGTGAGCGACCACGGTATCTGGAGCACGGCGTGCTGGACGATAAGCGCGGCATGGTCATGGCCAACCAGGTCGGCGTGCGCGTGGTGGAGATAACCCGCATGATCAAATACGCCACACAGCAGGGAATCGTGCTTCCCGATGAATACAAGACCACCGTTTTCGGTGGACACTGGGAGAAGAAACGCAAAAAAATATACAAAGAAGGTGTATGGAGGGAAGAGGGAAGTGGGGACTAAGGCGCAGCGCAGGGTAAGTGCGGAAGAAGCGATCCGGGCCATAAAGCCCGGCGATATGGTCTTCATCGAGGGCACCAGCGGAGAGCCGCGCACGCTCGTCGATGCCCTTGCCGCCGACCACGTGAGGCTCAAGGGAACGCATATCCTCGACAGCCGCGTGATACCGGGCTCGCCGTACGCCAAGCTGACCGACTATTTCCATATCATAACGATGCATGTGAACCCCGATTACCGAGACGCAGTGCATAAAGGCATCGTGGACTTCCTTCCCGTGGCGCTGACGCAGACGCCGAAGCTGTTCAAGACGACAGTGCCGCTCGATGTGGCGCTGGTGCACGTGTCGCCGCCGGACGAAAAAGGTAACGTCAGCTTCGGCTGCGTGCCCGGCTTCAACCGCGACGCCGCCAGAAGCGCCAAAGTAGTCATCGCGCAGATGAACGCGCAGATGCCTTACACCTTCGGCGATACCCTGATGCACATAAGCGACTTCGACTACATCGTCGAGGTGGACAGGCCCGTTCAACCGTGGCCGGACCCGACCATCGGACCTGAAGAGGAAGCCGTGGCCCGTGTCGTCAGCGAGCGTAT
>CAYGXY010000043.1:0-2867 GCA_964354045.1 uncultured Dehalococcoidales bacterium | reverse complement strand
TGTTGCAGTTTAAAAATAATCTCATCAGGATGCAATGTAATGTGTTATTCGGCACCAGCCAGTCTCGCAGCCAGCGGTGTACTCGCAGTCAGCGGCATCGCTACCTTACGTATCAACAAGAAAAAATCCGAGATACCGCTTGCACTCTTCCCTCTCATCTTTGCAGTACATCAGCTTACAGAAGGCCTGCTGTGGCTGAACCATACAGGCGATGTGCCTGACACATATAAGCTGGGACTGATCTATATCTTTACTTTTATCGCCTTCGTATTCTGGCCCATATATGTGCCCTTCTCGGCCTATCTGACAGAGACCGGAAGGATGCGACGGAAAATCATCATTTTCTGTCAGCTCGTCGGCATATATATCGGCATCACGTTCTTGGTCAGCATCATTCGCAACACCCCCGATGCAACCTTCCTGGAACATAGTATTTCCTACGGAGTACACGGCCCTGCTAAGTCGCTCGCTCCTTATATGATCGCTGTAACGATTCCATTCCTCATCGCAACCGACAAGAGGCTGCTACTTCTTGGCGTTGCGCTGCTGATCTCCTACGCCACCGCAGCATACACCGCCTGCTCCGGCACCTTCCCCTCGGTCTGGTGCTTCTACGCCGCCATACTCAGCCTGATAATATACCTGCACTTCAGATATCAGGCCAAAGCCGCCGCCAAAAAGGAAAAGTTGAACCTGCAGCAAATTACGTGATCTTCCCTCTCCAGTACGATAACAAGTAATATCAAACAGACGAGGAACATGGTAAGGAAGTTCTTTGGACCAGAATTGCAAAACCGACGTAAAGCAGCCCCCTGATGAACCGTTTCATCTTACCGTTCACAAGCAGCCGTCGCCATCCAAAGGATACGTAATCGAAGTTCGCCCGAAAGAAGGCTGCTGGACGCCTTTCGTTGCGGCGGTACCTCTGACGGACAAGTCCAGAGTCAACCTTCACATCCTCCCCGGCGCTCCCGGTAACCCCCCGTCCAGCGGCGTGCTCCACGGGGCCGGCGAAGGCTTCACGGATGAATGGGCCTTCTGTTTCGCGAAGAACGAGGCCACACCGGGAATGAGCTACTATCTCTACTGCACGGAACTGCCGTCCAAGCTCCTGTTCGGCGCCAACAAAGGGGAACAGTTCACTGTGGACTGGCCGGAAGGCTGAGCTGCGCATCGCAGAATTTCCCTTCAAAGAAAAGGTAATTTAATGAATAGGTGCAGGAGAATTCTCCTGCCGGGGGATATGGGATGTCCCCCGGTTTAATTAAAAATCCCCCCAAGTCTGGGGCCCAATGGGGTTGGATAATAACCGCCTCTCCGTCGACAATTAGAAAAAGAGGTACAGGAGATTTCTCTCCTGACGGGGGAACTGGGGGTGTCCCCCAGGTTTATTAAAGTCCCCCAACGTATGGGGGACAAACAGGGGGTTCGGAATATCCATCCTTGCACTTATCCCGATTGTCGTGTATACTTGACATAGTGAATTAATTAAGGTTGCCAGTCCTTCTGCGACCCCCTTGATCTTCCCGAGAAAAGTCTCTCTCTTCAAGGCAAAGTTTCTCAACGTATTGGATGACCGGAGTTCAGTTCACAATTTATTATAGGAGGTCATCCGATGAGCTTTATCGAAAAGACCCTGACCTGTTCCTGTTGCGGTGCTGCTTTCACATTCGGCACCGGGGAACAGATGATTTTAACCGACGATATCAAAAGTTCGGGACTCGCTCGGTCCACTGACATTCGCCTGACTTCGAAAGACAAGGAGCTTTAGTGAATTTCACACAATTCAAACTGGACCCGCGCCTGCTGGCGGCGGTCGAACGCGCCGGATACACCGCGCCGACGCCCGTTCAAGAGGCAGCGATCCCCCCGGCACTGGCCGGACACGACATGATCGGCACGGCGCAGACAGGAACCGGTAAAACAGCCGCATTCGTCCTGCCGATACTGCACAAACTGCTCAGCGGGCCGCGCAACCGCACCCGCGCGCTCATCATCGCGCCCACACGCGAACTGGCGGAGCAGACCCACGAGACGTTTCGCGACTTCGCGGCCGGCACCAACATCCGCAGCGCCACCGTATACGGAGGCGTAGGGGCCGCGTCCCAGATCAAGGCACTGCAAAACGGGACAGAGATCATCGTGGCCTGCCCGGGGCGGCTGCTGGACCTCATCGGACAGCGCTACGCACAGCTGGGCGGAATAGAAGTGCTGGTGCTGGACGAGGCCGACAGGATGTTCGACATGGGCTTCCTGCCCGACATACGACGCATTATCAGTTATGTTCCAAAGCAGCGGCAGACAATGCTGTTCTCCGCGACATTTCCAACAGAGGTAGAGCAGCTTGCAACGCAAATCCTGAATCGTCCGCAGCGAATAGCGGTCGGGCTCATATGCCCGGCGCACACGGTCTCCCACGCCCTGTACCCGGTAACGAGCAACTTGAAAACACGGCTGCTGCTGGCCATATTGGAGCAAACCGATACCGAATCGGTGTTGATCTTCACCCGTACCAAGCAGCGTGCCAAGCGTCTGGCGGAGCAGATAGAGCGCTCCAGCTACAAAGTGACCAGCCTACACGGCAACCGCTCTCAGGGCCAGCGCCAGTCCGCGCTTAACGGCTTCAAGGGCGGCAAGTACCAGATAATGGTGGCCACCGATATTGCCGCACGCGGCCTAGACGTGGAGAGCATCTCTCACGTCATTAACTACGACATGCCCGATACCGCCGACGCCTACATCCACCGCATCGGGCGCACCGGTCGCGCCGAACGCAGCGGCGACGCGTTCACGCTCGTGACCCCCGAGGACAATGAGATGGTAATAGAACTTGAGAAGATCATGGGGCAGGCGCTTTCGCGGCAGAC
>CAYGXY010000042.1:0-5379 GCA_964354045.1 uncultured Dehalococcoidales bacterium | reverse complement strand
GAGCCGGCTTTTATTTTCGTACAGATAGAAACACAGCACAATTTTGTGGAACGGTGGACCGCCTTCGCCGGATTATGGTTCGAAGAAATCGAGCCCTTACTTGAATGAAGAAACATAGTTACGGATTGGGAAAATATATTTCCGGGGGATGGATCTGACTTGCCGGCTGGCTGTTCTAGGGCAAAAGGGTCGTAGTGAGCAAATTAAAAGTAATTTTAAGGAGTAACAACTTGAGGCTAAAGACCACTTAAGGGGATGTCTCTAGGCTCAATTTAATTAAATATGTTACATGAATCAAACGTACGAAGGCTTACCCGTTCAGTAATGCGCTTATTTGGCGTAAACAACACCAATATAACATTCAAAAATCACAAAGAAGATTATTATCGAAACTTTTATTTATGCAAAAAGCTAAGTGACGGCGTTGATTTCGTCGCCGAAGTAGAAAGAACCAGCAAAATACGGACTGTCGATAAGCTTATGCGCCTCGGTTTCTCCAGTTGGATGGGCACCAAGGTCGGGGAATACATCGCCATGGAGAAAGAGGCCAGGGAACACAACAAGGCAGTCAAACTGACCCGCTTCGTCATCGAGTTGAAACGATTGGCCAAGTCACAGGGCATGGATATTTCCAAATTCTTTTAGTGACATGTCGGGAAGCTTCTTCTGTTTTAGGTGTTCGATATTTCCCGGTGATGATAGTACACAAATTAGACAATTGTAGATGATTCTGGTTAATTAGTACATCGTTCTTGTTTCTTGTATATCTTAATAACATCTCCAAAACACTTCATCTCATCGTCAATAACAACTATGCCGCCGCTATCTCGACAGTGTTCATATTATAGATCGGCCCTTCCTTGTCAGCAATAAGGGTAAAGGAACCATTGTCCCCCGAGATAGTTAAAAATGCCTATCCGGCGGCACCAGACACGCAGACAGATTCGGTGTATTTTAAGCTGCTTGATGCTAAATGGTCTTTATGTTATAAATAGGCTGTAAATCACGAAAGGAGCCATAACATGGTAGCATTGAAGACAGCAAAATACGTCAGGGAGTCGCCTTTCGAAAAATCAATCCGTCCCGAAGAGGCACCCTCGGACCTTCCTACCGTCACCAGTGATGAGACCTTCGGTAACATGGGGTTCCACACGTACACGCAGATGCTTGTTAAGCCTTTTACCATGGTCGAAGAACCCCATAAGCACGATTTTTCCCAGTTTCTTATCTTCTTCGGGGGAGATTCCAGCGACCTGGTAAACCTGGGCGGCGTAATCGAGATGAGCCTGGGCGAAGACGTTGAACATATGGAAAAGCATGTCATCACTAAAGCCACCGCTATCTATATCCCGGCCGGGTTATACCATTGCCCGCTGGTTTTCAAAGAAGTTACCCGGCCGATTGCCTTAACCGATATATACTTTGCTGATAAATACGAAAGAAAATAGTAGCCCGTTTTGACACTCTTTGTAAATTTATTGGAGGCCGATAATAACTGGTCTAACCGATAAATATTACCATGGTCTTCGGTCTTGCCGGGGTAACCTGGGGGAAACCCTAGAGTACATGGGAAAGGAGCTCATATGTTCATGGTTACCTTCGTCTCAGAACTAGGAAAAGGGAATTTACGGTACCAAATGGTAGTCGTAAAATCCACTGCCCGTTTTACGTCCGAGACGGCCTTCGGCCACTAGTTTTTTCAGCATCGCCGGTGCTGCGTATTGTTTTTCCCCCGATTTCCGGTGAATATTATCGGCAATAGTAAGTAATGTATCTAATCCGATAAGGTCAGCTAAAGCCAGTGGACCTATCGGATGATTTAAACCTAGAGACATGGCAGTATCGATATCTTCCCTTGTAGCAATACCGGATTCAACCAAGAGTATGGCGTTGAGGATTTGAGGTGTCATGAGGCGGTTAACGATAAAACCGGGTGAATCCTCAACAACCACAACCGTCTTACCCAACGATGCGCCGAACTCTTTTGCCGTTTGTAAGGTGGTTTCACTGGTAATGGGGGTTTTAACTATTTCAATGAGTTTCAGTACCAGGACTGGATTGAAAAAATGCAAGCCCAGCACCCTATCAGGACGTTTAGTTATTGTCGCTATTTCGCTGACTTGAAAGCTTGAAGTGTTAGTAGTCAGAAGAGTATCCGGTGAACAGATATTATCCAATTGTAAAAAGATGTCTTTCTTCAAATCCAATTTTTCAATGACGGCTTCAATTATCAAGTCGCAATCCCGAAAGTCGTTGTTGTTGGTTGTCCCTGAGATACGAGTGAGTATAACATCTTTTTCCTGGGGTGTTATGTTCTGTTTCCTGACTCCTTTATCCAGCGATGTGGCAATATTTACCAACCCCTTATCTAATAGCTCACGGCCGTTTTCTGATACCAATACCGTGTATCCTGAACGGGCACATACGTGTGCAATACCGCTGCCCATCTGGCCACAACCGACAATACCCACTTTTCGGATTTTCATGAGTGTAGCTCTCACGATAAGGTCAGTGAGAAGACATTGTTATATACAAAACCAAAATAAAAGTATCTATAAAAATAATCGCCGGGTTTAAGATTAGCAGGTCGCGCCGGCCTAACGCTGGTAGACAACTTTTCCCCCCACAATGGTCATTTCGACCTTAATATCGCCTATTTTCTCACGAGGGACACGATACGGATCGTCAGACAATACGACAAAATCCGCCAACTTGCCTACTTCAATGTTCCCTTTGATATTTTCTTCAAATCCTATCTTAGCGCCATTGATCGTGAACATCTCGAGGGCTTCGTAGACATCGATACGTTGCTCTTTCGTGGGGTGATTTACGCAGGCCTGGATACCGCCGAGAGGGTTGACTTTAGTAACTGGAGTATCCGACCCTCCCGAAACTATGATCCCCTCATCTAGAATCGAACGGAAAGGATGTGTTCGTTTGACTCTCTCGGCTCCCAGCAATGACCGGTAATAGTCCAGGTTAGGCCCTTCGCAAACCGTGATGAACATTGGCTGCATGGCCAGGATAACTCCCAGTCTGGCCACGCGATTGATCTGTTTCATGGTGGGTACTTCAAAGTGCTCGATGCGGTGGCGATGATCTTTGCGGGGATATTTCTCTAGGACTTTTTCGTATGTCCCGAGGACTTGATCTATCGCGCGGTCTGATTCGGCGTGAATAGATATTTGGCAGCCGGCTTTATGTACCTTCTCGACAAAGCGATACAATTCATCATCGGAATGATGCAACATTCCCAATGTCGTGGGGTCATCGGCATAGGGTTCGTACAAAGCAGCGGTACGGCCTTCGACGGAACCGTCGGTCAGATTGCATATGCAGATATGGTCGCCAATAAATTTACTGTCGATTACATCATCAAACGTTGCTGCGCCAAACCCAGGAAACACCATGGGGTGGATACGCACGGGAATTTTTTTTACATTTTTCATGATAAATTCAGCGTTTTCCAAACCCTCCTTGGCAAACAGGGTAGTGATGCCAACCGAGACCGCCTCTTTGGCTACAAGTGTTAAAGCTTCCATGGCTTCAGATTTATCAGAGAAGTTATCTCCATTGCTCAGGGGGCGGGCGGAAGCTGGATCCTTGATCAATCCGGTGGCTTCTCCCCTGGCATCGATTTCAACTCCCTCCATGCCTGCTTTTAAATGAAGTAAATCGATTGCCAGGCTATTGATCTGCGAAAAATGCCCGTCGTAGTGTTGTATCCAGATAGGATGCTGGGCAGATATGTTATCCAGCTCTTTTCGCGAGGGGTACCTTTTTTCTGCGACACTTTGCCGATTATATTCAGGGCAGAAAATCAGTTTCCCAGGCGGGTTTTTTTTAACTCTTTGCCTTATCTTTTCTAGGGCTTCGCTGACTGTTTTAACCGAAGACAAGTCGACACCAAGTCGGTTTTTCCCTGTGCCCATCGGGTGGGCGTGGCTATCAATGAATCCAGGCAAGACGGTCTTCCCTTTCAAATCAAGCACTTTTACAGTTTTTCCGGTGTCTGCCTCAACTTCTTTCACTGAACCGACGGAAACGATTTTTTCACCGTTAATGCCAATAGCTTCTGCCCTCGGTTTTTGATTAACAACAGTGATGATGTTGCCTTTGATCATTAGATCAAGATTTTTAGCCATTTTATCGCTCCTACGTTATTCAATTGTTTATTGATCTCAGTGTCTAGCTATAACTTATTATCCCCCCGCCACCACCGGAAAAATATCGATGATGTCTCCGTCATTAACCCAATCATTCATACCCGATTTAGTCCCGTTTATAGCAACGAAAGACACTGCCTTTTTAGGGACTTCAAGAGGTATTTTGGATAGAGCTGTCTCCAGTCTCATCCGTTTTCCTGCAAACGAAATCGAATGTGTACTATCAATACCTTTGGCTAATAATCCATTCAACCGTATTATCGCTTTCGGCATTGCCTTGGTCCTCTCACATTTTTAATTTTGTGAGTTTCTCCGGTGTTGGAATGCCGTTATTATCCCATCCACGAAGTCGGTAATATTCCTGTAACATGGTTGCGAACTCTTCTCGCGGTAGTACTTTACCCGAAGTAACACCTGTTTTTAACGCATCTTTAAAAATGCGATCCGGTAGGGTATCATCGGCAACGCAAAAACCCTCTCTAACATTAAAAAGCCTCAAGATATTCCAGATGCGCTCTCCAGTAGTTTCAAGTTCGGCAACCGGGACGTTTCTGTTTAAAACGCAGGATATAATCTGGCTCATGGTAGCCAAGCTTAGCGCCCAAAAATCGCACAAAATAAGCGAAAATTTTACAGCGTTATAATTCTGTCCATTGATTACCAACTGGGCTTTCCCCTCAATGGTAAATGGGTTGACCTTACCAAAAGCCTCATCGGCGACAGGCCAGGCACTCATGTGGCAGCCGCCCCGACTAGCGGTGGCGTAAGCTAAACCCATTCCCCAGGAGCCACGTGGGTCATAGCCAGGTAGTTCCAACCCCTTTACATGCATCGCAAATTCTGTGCCTCCAAATTTTTGAGATAATTTCTTTACTCCCAAGCATAACTCCTGCCCCACACCTTCTCTAAGGGCAACGAGCCGTGGCATTTTTAGGTAAGTCGCAACGTCTCCAAATTTCAAGCCGAAATCTTTGATTCCTTTTTCAGTCATCTCCATGGCAAAACCGAGCACATTACCTAAAGAAATCGTATCTATTCCGAGGTCATCGCATTCAGTATTGAAGGCAGCGATCGCTTCTAGGTCATCAATACCGCATCCTGAGCCTGCCAAAGCCAGCGTTTCATATTCAGGGCCTTCTACACCACCGCCCTTAAAGCGCAAATAATTGCCACAACCCAGGGCGCAGGCAAAGCAGGCCTTTTTTTCGGGATT
>CAYGXY010000041.1:0-3025 GCA_964354045.1 uncultured Dehalococcoidales bacterium | reverse complement strand
ATGCAAAAGGCATGTCCATATACCTGACGGTCCCTATCAGGGTATGGAAGGAGAGGGCCCTGAATATGAGGGGTCAGCTATATTGGGCAGTTCTCTAATGATCGGAGACATGGCTGCAGTTATTAAAATGAATGATCTCTGCAATATGCATGGAATGGATGTCATATCCTGCGGTGGGACGATTGCTATGGCCATGGATTGTTTTGAACAGGGTATTCTCACCGCTAAAGATATGGACGGCATCGAGTTAAAATGGGGCGATCACGCTGCAGTTACAAAAATGATAGAGAAGATAGCTAAACGTGAGGGATTTGGGAATATATTGGCTGAAGGCTCCAAGAGAGCTGCAGAAAAGATAGGTAAGGGCGCTTCCAAATACGTTGTCGAAGTAAAGGGCATGGAGGTTCCTGCACATGACCCCAGATCGAATTATCTTCTTGGGCTTGCATATGCTACGGGATCTCGTGGTGCCTGCCATACCAGCGATCCTTCTTATAGTATAGGCACGGGCATTTTTGCGTGGCCTGATATAGGAATTAACCCGGGTATCAATGTAAAACAAAACGAGGGAGCAGCAGTTATAGTAAAACGCGGACAGGATCTGGGAGCGATATACAATTCGATGGCTATATGCTATATGGTAGTAGAGACTCTGAACGGGGAAAGAATAAGCGGAATGCTGAATGTTGCCACCGGTTTCGATTATACATTCAAGGAACTGGAGGAATGTGGGGAGAGGATCTGGCATATGAAGAGGGGATTGAGTAACCTGATGGGTATAAAAGCCGCGGATGACAGATTACCTAAACAGCTATTGACACCGAATACTAATGGAGGTGCAGCCGGCTCGGCACCGAATCTGGAATTAATGCTGAAGGAGTTCTATCCCGCTAGAGGTCTTGCTGCTGATGGACGTCCGACTAAAGAAACATTAAACAGGTTGGGATTAAATGAGCTGGCTAAGAAGTTGTACAATTAATAAATGTATCTACATATCCTTATAAAATATAGGAGGGGATTACGAAAGTGCTTATAACAGGCGGCTCAGGATTACTCGGCGGACATCTTGTAGAAAGAATGGTTCAGCAGGGGCACAAAGTCCGTGCTCTTGTGCGTAAAACGTCGGACATAGAGCATTTAAAGACGACCGGGGCTGATATCGTTTACGGTGATGTGATGGATTATGACAGCCTCGTAGCTGCCGCTAAAGGGGAGGATGAAGTAATACATGCTGCAGCCAGGGTGTTGCCGGGCTGGGGACAGTGGAGGGATTTTGAGACCTGCATAATTGAAGGCACCGAGAATATACTGAAGGCCAGTATCGCAGCCGGGGTCAAGAAGTTTGTTTATGTTAGTTCGGTTACCGTTGTAGGCGAGGCTGCGCTGGGGGACAAACCTGCTGATGAGACGGCTCCTTACATAGATGTAGAGCTGACACGTGAAGCGTATTATGATTGTGCTAAAGCGAAGGCCGAGCAGATTGTTCTCGATTACCATAAGCAGGGCAAGATATGCGTCACGGTTGTCAGGCCTGCCATGATTTACGGCCCTCGCTGCAGACTTCTTACCGACCGGATATACCGCTACGTAAAGATGTTCCCGGTGTTGCCAGGCAACGCCATGGCTAAGACGGCACTGGTGCATGTGCACGATGTAGCCGATTGCATTATCCTAGCAGCGACCAGTGAGAAGTCCTGGGGACAGATATATAACATAGCGCCGGAAGAAGTAGTGACTTTCCGTGACTTTATCAATTCCATGGCTAAGGCGGCGGGGAAATCCGAATTCAAAATAGCTATTCCCCTTGGTATGGTATTTGCATCGGCTGCGGTCATAGAAATGTGGGGCAGGTTGACGAGATCCGAAGACGCGCCATTTCTTACGCGTTCCGATATTAAATTTGTCAGGGATGGCATGTATATAGATGGCACTAAAGCAAGGAAGGAGTTAGGTTGGCAACCCAAGATATCCATTGAAGAGGGTTGTCGCCAGTATGTTGAGTGGCGGAAAGCGCAGAAAAAAAAGCAACGGTGAGCAGCCGTTGGAAAATTGAAGAAAATAATGTAAACTTGATAACGGGGAGAGTAATCACCCCGTTATCTTTGTGAAAAGGGGGAAATATGGATCCAGTGACAAAGGCCCTCTACGATTCTTACCCTATGGAGAATAAAAGCGACTTCTTTTCAGCCTATGTCTATATGAAATACATCGACTATTTCCTTGTTCAAGCTTTGAAAATACAAGGACAGAAGCCGAAAGAGCCTACGGAGCTACTTGAAGATGGGATAGATGAAATGGTCCAATCGGTGGTTCAGCGTATCGCAGAAACAGCAGGAACGCTGGATACTAGCTATTATCATGGCAAGGTGGTGAAGGTTCAGGATGCGGTTAAGCTAGTTACTCAGAAAGATCCTGTTAAATTATCCCCGCCCGAGGCGGTGATTCCATTCAAAATAGCCAGGGATATTGTATTGGATAATCCGACATCGATAGCGTTGGGAATATGCGCCTGCCGTGCGGCTTCCCCCAAGCCGTGTCTTCCACCGGATAAGCAGGAAGTTTGCCTTATTATTGGAGATCCATACGCTTCATTCATAGCTGAGAAGAGTCCGCTATTCCGCAAATGTACGCAGGAAGAGGCTGTTGCAGTGATCGAAGCGGCTCATAAACGCGGTGATGTATCTTTCGCGTATTTCAAGAAGGATATGGGTAATAGATTCTTTGCGATTTGTAACTGTTGCGATTGCTGCTGTCAAGGTGTAAAGGCCTGGAATACGTTTGGCGGCATGATTCCGATCATCGCGCCGTCAGGCTATGTTGCTAAGGTAAGCGACGATTGCAACGGATGTGGCAGCTGCGATGGGAAATGCAGGTTCAACGCGTTGACGCTGGGGAATCAGGTGGCTGTGATCGACAAGGCGAAGTGCATGGGCTGCGGCATCTGCGAGGACATGTGTCCTATTGGGGCTATCAGCCTGGTGCGCGATAAGTCAAAAGGCGATCCTCTGGATCTGGATGAGCTAAT
>CAYGXY010000040.1:0-2729 GCA_964354045.1 uncultured Dehalococcoidales bacterium | reverse complement strand
CCGGGCCTGTAGAGTTGTTTGAAGGCGGAGGTGTCGTGGGTGATGACCCGTAAGCTAATACCAGCCATATGGCTAAGCCTACCAGGATGATAGGGCACACAATCCATAGAATCCTGGTTCTCTTGTTCTTAGCTACTTTCTTCTTGCTTGTCTTGGTTTTGGTGGCCTTAGTCACTTTGCTACCTCCTCACTAATACCAATCTGAAGCAACCTGATCAGTGCTTCCTTATCTTGAGCAAATTCCAGTTTACTTAGAGCGGAGCAGTCCTGCAAGCGTTTCTGTCCCTTCAGCAAAGCCACGGCAAAGGCAAAGCACGTGGGGAGTCCACAATCGCGACAGTTGGTCCTGGGCAGAAAGTCCAGTATGTCCTTTGCCTTTATCTCCCCCTTTCTCTCAGAGATGGGAGTGATACTTGCTCGTTTATCCCAGGTATCATTTATCAGCTTTTTGACATAATCCAGAACCTTTATGCCATCTTCTTCGCATGTGACCTGCCCCACATTTATCTCCCGTGGCATAAGGCTTATGGCACCTGCGTCTATCTTGAAATAGAGGTGGTGGGCTTCGGGAGTATATACGGCATTTTTGACGACAGCATTAAGGTAAGGAAGAACCTCGCTGATGTCATCGCTGAGTTCGGCTTTTACCGCAATCCATTCCGGATTGCAGAAACTGCGTCCCACCTTGGTTATCCTGTAGTCACGAAGAAGCATAACTCACCCCTTGCGTCCTTGTGTTCATGGCCCACTTTTGTGGCCGATCTCGTTCAGAAGGTCAGTTACCCTTGCCCTTATCTCGTCTCTTATTCCTCTCACCTCCGGTAACGGCTTGTCTCTAGGGTCTTCTAGCCCACAGTCCTCAGTCTCTACGAATTTGGCCGGGCATACCCCCTCTACCCCACAACCCATGGTAACCACCACATCTGCTTGCTGTACCATCTTGGGGGTCAACGCTTTTGGTTTGCTGCCGCTGATGTCTATGCCAACCTCTTGCATCGCTTCTAATACAGTGGGATCGACAGCATCAGAGGGAGCAGTGCCCGCTGAAAGCGCCCTGGCTTTCCCTCTGGCAAGCCGGTTGAAGAAAGCCTCCGCCATCTGGCTACGGCCGGCGTTGTGAACGCAGACAAAGAGGGCAGTGGGCAACTTGGTGGTTTTGGTCATTCCTCCAATATGGCCTTCATAATGAGTTCTTTTGCCCTTTTCACTTCATCATCGGAGATATACTCCATAACTCCCTTGATATCCTGCCCGATGTCTTCGTGTAGAGCTTTCTTCTTCATGCCGATGTCTCTGGTAAGCACAATGCTTTTGGTCGGCTTGAAGCCGGACTGCTCCACGGTCTTCTTTGCACACTCAAAGGGGCAGCCATCCACGGTGATAACCTTCTTCGCCGCTTTCGTCTTGCCTATGACCGGCTTCACTCCGAGCGGCAATGCCCCCAGACAGCCAATCGCCACCTTCTCCAGCCCCAGCTCCTTGACCGCTTCCAGGCAAGCCAGGGCGCTGGTTATGCCTGTGTTTGACATTCCGCCATAACACGAAAATATCACATTCTCATGCGTCTTCATTCCTTCTTCCCAGTGTTTTTCTCCTGGCATAATTTCACCTCCGAATTCTGTAGTGCGACCCTTCAGGGTCGCGCAGCACGAGGCTGAAGCCTCGCGCTACATCGTTGAACAGCATCTCTAGCCTTTTTGATTTGACTGCAAAAGATTGCATTTTCTGGCCTTCAGTGCTCCAGGATAGTTCTCCACGGGTCACATCCTTTGTACTGTTCTTCCTTGGCGATCGCCTCTACCAGCAAGTCTTCGATACGGTTCTTATCGCTTTGCGAAAGCTCCTGGAATTGAGGGCTGTCCATAAACGTAATGATGTCCTCCCGCAACCTCAAAAGCTCAAACTTGTCTTGAGCGGTCTTAAGTCTGTTCTTGAGTTCTGTTATAGATAAGTTCACACTCGCTTCCCAAGGAGGTTTTCGTATTCACTAAGCAGCGCCTTTGAGTAATCAGCTTCCGCACTGGGCGCAACATAATTGTAAATTTTTGCCCTTTTGAGTAACTCTTTTTTGATAGTTGCATCGTCAGCCAGCTTCAAATCGGCGACTTCTTTGAGGATGTTGTCCAGGTTCACGATACCAACTTCGCCGCCAGGCAAGGCCAATTTCTTTATCATCCTTGCCGCCGCTGCGGCACAACATGGTTTCGCCTCTGTCATTTTGACCTCCTTGTATGCCTGCATAGCTCCTGTACCAAGATTAATCTCCTACCTCTCAGTTTTGCCCTCTTTGGTCAACGCGTTGGTGATAAGCTGAGAAACCTCTGCCTTGGTGGGCACCCGCCCGGCACAGACCAACTCTTCGTTGATTACCAATCCAGGAGCGGTCAGAATGGGATACTGCACTATTTTCATCATATCCTTGACCTCCTCTATGCTGGCGTCGATGCCGAGCTCTTTCACCACCTCTCTGGTGGTCTTTTCCAACTGGTGACATCTGGCGCATCCGGATCCCAGAATCTTTATGTTCATTCTGTTGCCTCCTTTCTGAATTTCTCAGAAACTGCCCTGCTTTTTTGACAGCGCAGACTCTATAAGCTGCTGACAAAGCCATATATTAATCCCGCGGCGGTACAACAGACTATTATTATGGCTACATACCAGAGAAGCCTCTTGTTTCCAATCATCTGCCGAACGACAAGAAGGCTGGGTACGGAGACGACGGGGTCAGC
>CAYGXY010000039.1:0-8300 GCA_964354045.1 uncultured Dehalococcoidales bacterium | reverse complement strand
AGCAGGGGCAGGCCGGCGCCTCCGAATTGCTCAGGGACGCTTACGCCCCACATGCCCATCTCCTCAACCAGCTTGAACAGCTTGGCCTCTTCCTCCGGAGGAAGTGCTACCATTCCGGTGGCCTGATCGCCTTCGCGGCCTAATATCTCTCGCTCCAGTGGCATCAGCTCGTCCTTAACGAACTGTTTCACGGAGTTCTGTAACATCTTCAATTCTTCGGGAATGGTGAAATCCATCCTAAGGCTCCTCTATGAAGCTAGATCAAAGCTTCTTCAACGTAAAGGTCCAGGTCCGGCTCCTGTTCGTCGCCGATCCTGGTTTCTAGGCGTGACATTGCTTCCACCATGTGCCGGTTCACGATGTAATGCTTGATAGTAGTATCCACCTGAGGGCACACCAGCGCGCAGTTAAAGCAGCGGTCACAGTCCTCGCCCACCAGCGTCTCGAGGGCCATCGATGTCCTCTGCGCCGTTTTCTCAAGACGAACAGGCTCACGGGCCAGCACCGGACAAATATCGATGCAGTTGCCGCATCCCAGGCATGCCACGCTCCCGCTGATATCCTCGCTCAATTTCAGGGCATGATGTGGCCCGAAGCCGGTGGATAGCAGCCGGCAGCGGGCTACGGGAGAACAATGTATGTCCAGTACTCTGTTGAGTATAGCCTCTATTTCCTTGATGTCTCGCTGTTTATATAGTGGCATATCATGGCCTCCGGGTTCAGGCTACCTTGATCGAGCCGGGATTTAGTTTATCGATAACGTTGCCGGAAAGGTAATCGTGCGGCTGTCTGGCATAGTCCGGCAGTATCTTGGGCGATATCGGTCTTGACGATACCAGACCGGCCTTCTTCAATTCCTCCTGCCATTTGTTTACATGGTTCAGGGTCAGTTTCCCTGTTTTCGCTGTCTTGACGTATTCGGCTGCCGCTTTACCGGCCCTCCTGCCGAAGACCCATATATCCAGCGTCGAGTTGCCGCCGAGCCTGTTCTTGCCGTGTACCCCGCCCTCGCACTCCCCGCCGGCGAACAATCCGGGTATCGGCGTCGAGCCATCGGGCTCTATCTTGATGCCTCCGTTCTGATAGTGCAGGCTGGGATAAATCAACATCGGTTCTTTGGTTATATCGATGCCGAAGCGCTGGAACTGGCGCACCATGGCGGGAAGCTCCTTCTCCACCGTGCCCTTGCCGTGGATCATATCGATGCGCGGCGAGTCCAGCCACACGCCGATCTCTCCTGTAGGGGTCGTGATACCCTTCTTGCGCTCGGTGCACTCTCTGATGATGCAGGCCGCCAGCATGTCCCTGGGCTCCAGCGGGTGGGCGAACTGCTCGCCGTCGATGTTTACAACCTGCGCGCCTACGCCGCGCACCTTCTCTGTGACCAGTTGTCCCAGTATCGCGATGGGATAGGCGGCGCATGTGGGGTGATATTGCATGGTATCTATATCTACCAGCGGGCAGCCTGCGCGATAGGCCATGACGAGGCCGTCAGCGGTTGCGCCGTAGTGATTGGTGGTGGGGAAGCCCTGCACATGCAGGCGTCCTATGCCGCCAGTGGCCATGACTACGGCCTTGGCTTTGACTATTGTTATATCGTTGGTCTCAAGGTTCACCAACACCGCTCCGGCGGCGCGGCCCTTATCGTCCAGTATCAGCTCTATGGCCGGGGCGAACTCTATATGATTAATGTTGCGGCAGCGTATCTCGTCTCGTACCACGCGCATGCACTCCATGCCGGTGTAGTCCTTGGCGCAATGGCAGCGCGGAACTGCCTCTCCGGCCAGCGCTACCTCGTGATAGGAGCCGTCAGGGTTCTTATCCCAGCTGACACCCAGCGATTCCAGCCACGCGATGGCGTCCGGCGCGTCTTTGACCAGCGCCTCAACCAGCTTGACGTTATTGGTGAAGCGGGCGCCTCCCATCGTATCCAGGTAGTGCAGCGAAGGCGAGTCGTCGGGCCTATCCGCTGCCTGCGTGCCGCCCTGCGCGCCCACGGTGTTGGCGTCGCCCAGGCGCAGCTTGGTCGCTATGAGCACGTTGGCTCCGTTCTCCTGTGCTATAAGTGCCGCTGCACCTCCGGCCCCCCCGGCGCCCAGAACAAGGACATCGACATCGAAATCCGGTTTATCCAGATTTATCTTAGCCGGGTCGATGCGACTATTACCTTCAAGCAGATCGGCCAGCTCGTTGGGTGTGCGTGAGCCCTTATTGGGCCCCACCAGCAGCTCGCGCATGCCTGACTTTATGAAATCGGGGTGGAAGCCGCTAAGCACAGGCTGCCTTTCCTGAACGGGGATGCGCTTCATTTCCTCGTGCAGCCGCCTCTCCCGCGTGGCCGCTACTTTGTTTACGCTTTCCTGCATGTATGATGGATAGGGCATAAGTTCTCCCTTTCTAAAATTGGATAATAGCTGTTAATCGTCCATTATCTTTCGTTCGTTGTATTTCTTGGTCAGTTGTTCGACGCTCATCTTTTGCATCTCATGTATCTCGGCGTCGTACTTGCCGGCGTTTATCTCCGCGATTCTTTTCTTGGTGTGCTCCGGTACGTTAGTGAGATGGCGAGCGTACAGGCGGCGGGCCAGCAGTGCTATATTATACGGTACCAGGCCTTGTGCACATCTGGCGGCACACAGCCCGCACATCAGGCAGTCGAAGGATTTTTCGGATACCTCCTTCAGGTTCCCCCTGATGGCGGCGGACATGTAGCCGATAACATCAATGTCCTGGGGGCAGGCCTTGGTGCATGTGTTGCAGCCGAAGCATTTGATGAAATCAGGATAGATATTAAGCAGTTGCTCGCCCGTAGGCTCCATCTTCTCGATATCATAGCTTGGTTTGCTGGCGGGGAAGAATGGAATCTGCGTCAGGCACATGTCCGGCTCGATGAGCTTCTGACAGGCGAGGGCGAAACGAAGCGCCGGGTCTCCCTTGAAGTTATAGACGGTGCCGCACGCGCCGCAGAACGCAGACCGGCAGCCTACGCCGCGGATCAACCTGTAGCCGCAGTACTCCATCGCTGTTAGGATGGTCAGTCCCTCAGGGACCTTGTACCTCTTGCCCATGAGGTAAATATCGATCATTTTGGCAGTCGGTTTAGTTTCAGTTTGACTCAAAGCACGGCCTCCTTATGGCGTGCGCTGTGGCACTGGATATTTACTGCTACCGGCAGGCTGGCGATATGGGATGGATGAGTCTCGACGTGTACTGCCAGCGATGTGAATCTACCGCCTACTCCACCGGGTCCGACCCCGGTCGCGTTGATCCTCTTCAGTAGCTCACTTTCCAGTTCAGCGACTTCTTTATCTGGTGATGGCTCTCCAACCTTGCGCAGCAGTGATTTTTTGGCTAAATACATGGCCTTCTCCGCGCTTCCACCAATACCCACCCCAATGATCGTCGGCGGACAGGGATTGCTTCCTGCCTCCTCAACTGCTTTTACGACAAATTCCACTACCGCAGGGCGCCCCTGGGCTGGTTTAAATACGGTAAAACGGCTCATGTTTTCACTGCCGCCGCCTTTAGTGGCCACCGTGATCTTCAGCTTATCCCCCTTTACAATCTCTGTATGGATAATCGCAGGGGTATTATCTTTAGTGTTCATCCTGGCGGAGAAAGGCTGCTTGACCACGGATTTGCGCAGATATCCTTCGGAGTACCCTTTCCGCACGCCCTCGTTTATAGCTTCGTAGAGGTCGCCGCCCTTGATATGTGCATCCTGGCCTAACTCTACAAAGATGATAGCTAGTCCGCAGTCCTGGCATAGAGGCATCTCCTCTTTGGCGGCGATATCGACGTTCTCGATTATCTGGTCCAGCACATTGATTGCCGCTGGCGATTCCTCTTCCTTACGGGCTTTCTTCAATGCAGAGAGGACGTCTTCTCCGAGGAAGAAGTTTGCTTCCTTGCACAGGCGGGCAACAGCCTTGGTGATATCTTCTGCTGCTATTTCCCTCATGATTATTCCAGCTTCATTATTTTAAGCAATTCCTGAACAGCGTCCGCGGATTTCTTCAGCGCGGCGCTCTCCTCAGGGGTCAGTTTTAGTTCCATGATCTGCTCGGCGCCTTTTTCCCCAATCTTAACCGGCACGCCGACGAAGGTATTCTTGATTCCGTATTCGCCCTCGAGCAGTACTGAGCACGACAGTATCCTCTTCTTGTCGAAAATTATGGCATCGACTATCTTCACCGACGCCGCCGACGGCGCATAGTAGGCGCTGCCCGTCTTGAGCAAGTTCACGATCTCGGCGCCGCCATTGACGGTGCGTTTGACCATGGCGTCCAGCTTATCTTTCGGCAGAAGCTCGGTCAGCGGAATGCCTGCTACCGTGCTCAGTCTGGGTATGGGCACCATGGTGTCGCCGTGTCCGCCGAGCACACATACCGAGACGTCCTCCACAGAAACCTTCAATTCCTGGGCAATGAATGTTTGGAACCTGGCGGAATCGAGCACGCCGGATTGTCCCAGCACGCGGTTCTTGGGGAACTTGCTCACATGCCAGGCCAATTGCGTCATGGCATCCAGTGGATTGGTGACGCATACGATGATACATTTCGGCGAGTGTTTAGCAATATTCTCGGTCACCTCTTTGACGATCTTCATGTTTGTAAGGATAAGATCGTCGCGGCTCATCCCTGGCTTACGCGCGATCCCGGAGGTGATAACGACGACATCGGAGTTGGCCGTGTCCTCGTATTTGTTAGTCCCGATCATGTTGTTATTGAACGGGATGATCGGACCGCATTGCAGAATGTCGAGGCCTTTCCCCTGCGGAAGCCCCTCGACGATATCCAGCATAACTACATCGGCGTACCCTTTCTCCGCTATTCGCTGAGCGCAGGTTGCACCAACATTACCGGCCCCGATGACTGTCACTTTCTTTCTCATAGTCCTACTCCTTCAATCAATATTTATTGTTATTACCGTAGTTCACATAAAATAGATGGCCAGTAGTTACTACTGGCCATCTCGATCTTAAAAGGGTAATATCCAAGCGGTCGAGCAACCTTTTGCACTCGACTTGCAGTATAGATACCCTGTGACAGGATTCTTAGCAAATCAGTCCTCTTGGTTACTGGTTTCTCGCTCCTATTTCTCGATTACTGCGAGAACAGCGCCCTTCGTTACACGATCACCAGCTTTGCAACTTAACTCCTTAACTTTACCGGCAATCGGTGAAGGCAGGGCACTCTCCATCTTCATTGCTTCAAGTACTAAGATGGGATCACCGGCCTTTACCGCCTGCCCAACGCTAACGACGTACTTGATTATCGTGCCTGGCATTGGTGAAGCCAGAACTCCATCACCGGTAGCTGCAGGGGCTGTCTTTGGCTGGGGTGCTACTGGAGCCGGGGCTGCCGCCTTCGGCTGTGGGGCTGGCGCTGCAGCCGATACTGCTGGCTGACTCACCGTGCGCGCGCCGCTTTGCGGGTCAACCTCCACCTGATAATACTCATTATCTACAAAGACATTATATACGCGTGCCGCCGCGCTCTTTGCCGGCGCCGGTTTCTCCACCTTCTCTACGAGTTTGCCGGCTTTAGCCTTGGCGATGAGCTCGTCTTCCTTCTTTACCTGTTCCAGTGTCTTAGGCTTAACATCGGCGGGAACAGGCTCCAGACCATACTTCCATTTCAAAAAGCGCAGGCCGGTCTGCGGATACATAGCATATACGAGCACGTCGCCGATGTCCTTTGCAATGCCTTTAGTGGCTTCTTTGGCCTTCTCCATCTCAGGCGGCAGCGTATCAGCTGCGCGAACTGTTATTGGTTTCTCGCCCTTCTCGTACCCCTTGAGCGCTAGCTTCTGCACTTCGGGATCGACCGGGGCTGGAGGCTTGCCGTATAGTCCGTAGAAATAGTCCTTCACCTGGCCTGAGATCATCTTGTATCGGCCGAAGAGAACGTTCTGCACCGCCTGAACGCCAACTATCTGGCTGGTAGGGGTAACAAGAGGTGGGTACCCCATTTCCTTGCGGGTGCGGGGCAGTTCCTCGTAAACCTCGTTGATTCTGTTAAGGGCGTCGGCCTCTTTAAGCTGGCTGACAAGGTTAGTGAACATACCGCCCGGTATCTGGTGCGATAGTACGCCTGTGTCGATAACCGATGTCTTGCTGCTGTCAAACAAATGTCGGTATTTGGGCGCGATCGTTTCCAGATACTCATCCAGCTTTAATAGTGTTTTTAGATTCAGATGAGTGTCCCTGTCCGTTCCGCTGAGAGTGGCGACTATAGGCTCGACCGCAGGCTGTGAAGAGCGCAGGCCGAAAGGTGCCAGGCAGCAGTCGACGATATCCACTCCGGCCTCGGCTGCTTTTAGATAAGTCATAGAGGCCATGCCGCTGGTGTAATGGGTGTGAAGCTGGATGGGTATTTTAACCGCCTGTTTTAAAGCTTTTACCAGGTCATAGGCATCATATGGGGACAGCAATCCGGCCATGTCTTTTATACATATGCTGTCTGCGCCCATGCTTTCGAAAATCTTGGCTTTATTGACATAGTATTCGATGGTGAAAACAGGGCCGCCAAGCCTTGGCTCGGTAAGGGTATAGCTGAGACAGGCCTGTATATGCTTGCCCGCCTTCTTTATCTCTTTGAAAGAAGCTTCCACATTGCGCTCGTCGTTCAGGGCGTCGAATACGCGGAAAATATCAATCCCGACTTCGGCGGAGTGCTTTACAAATGCCTCCACGACATCGTCGGCGTAGTTGCGGTATCCCACCAGGTTCTGGCCGCGGAGAAGCATCTGGAAGGGGGTTTTGGGCATAAGTTTTTTAAACCTGCGTACCTTCTCCCAGGGATCTTCGTTGAGGAAGCGGGTCATCACATCGAATGTGGCTCCGCCCCATACCTCCAGAGCATGAAAGCCCATGTCATCCATCTCTTTGGCGATGGGCTCCATGTCCTCCATCCTCATCCTGGTGGCGAACGACGACTGGTGCGCATCTCTAAAGGTGGTGTCCATTATTTTTAGGGGATTCTTCTTTGCCATTTACGCTCATCTCCTTTGTGTTGGGCGGGGGTTGCACAACCGTAGCTGCCAAGTCGTGCGCATTCTCATCATTTCACCCACGCCCCAGTATTTCCAGTTGCTGGCTATTATAGGATGCGGCTTTTCGGAAATCTGCAGCACTGCCGCTTGCATTTCTGTTTCATATTGATCGATGGCAGCGAGGATCGCTGCTATCGATGTCCTTTTATTTTTCATAGTCCCTCTTAAAGCGGGATGTTGCCATGCTTCTTTGGCGGGTTGGTGTCTCGTTTGTTCTGCAGCATATCGAGCGCCTTGATAAGCATGGGGCGCGTCTCTCTGGGATCGATGACATCGTCGATGTATCCGCGAGCCGCCGCAACGTACGGATTGGCAAATTTATCCTGGTATTCTTTGACCAGTTTTTTCTTTGCCTCAGCTTTGTTTTCGGCCTTCTGAATCTGTTCCCTGTAGATAACGTTCACAGCGCCGTCAGGTCCCATCACGGCGATCTCAGCTTGCGGCCATGCGAAGTTCATATCACCGCGCAGGTGCTTGCTGCTCATTGCTACATAGGCGCCGCCGTAGGCCTTCCTTGTAATTATAGTGAGCTTGGGGGATGTGGCCTCAGAGTAAGCATAAATTATCTTGGCTCCGTGCTTGATTATTCCACCATATTCCTGATCTACGCCGGGCATATATCCCGGGACGTCAACGAAGGTGATGATGGGTAGATTGAAGCAGTCAAGGAACCGTACAAAGCGAGCAGCTTTCAACGAAGCATTAATATCTATAATGCCTGCGGCTACTGCCGGCTGTTGAGCTACGATGCCTACCGAGCGGCCGCCCAATCTGGCGAATCCGGTGATCATGTTCTTGGCGAAGTGCTCATGAACCTCAAAGAACTCGCCGTTATCGAATATCATTTTGATAACGTCCTTCATATCGTATGGTGTGGTGGGGTCATCGGGGACAATAGTCAGCAGTCCCTGGTCCATCCTGTCAAGCGGATCGGATGTTTCAACGAATGGCGCATCTTCCATATTGTTTTGAGGGAGGTAGCTTAGCAGGCGGCGCACCATTTCCAGGCATTCCTTGTCGTTCTGTGCGACGAAGTGACAGACACCGCTGTGCGAGGCCTGGGCCATCGCTCCGCCAAGTGCTTCATGAGTAACTTCCTCGCCGGTGACGGCCTTGATGACATCCGGGCCGGTGATGTACATCTGGCTGGTTCCCTGGACCATAAAGATGAAATCGGTGAGGGCCGGGGAGTAGACCGCGCCCCCTGCGCTTGGACCCATGATGACCGATATCTGGGGAACTAC
>CAYGXY010000038.1:0-7536 GCA_964354045.1 uncultured Dehalococcoidales bacterium | reverse complement strand
TGTTTGTGGGACTGGCAGGCGGAATTTTAAGGAGAATCGAAAATGAGCGTTAAGGTACTTATTCCCTCGCTTCTTCATAAATATACCGACAATCAGGAAGTGGTTGAGGTAGATGGAACTACTGTGAACGATTGTATCGATAGTTTAAAAAATAAATATCCTGAACTTGAGAGATGGCTTTACAGGGGCGGGAAAGTAGCTGCTTACGTTCATATTAGTGTGAATAAAAAGAGAGCTTCTGTTGACGATCGGGTTACAGACGGTGATGAGATAAAAATACTGTTGGCGACGGGTGGCGGGTAGCGCTGACGGTCGTCGAGCGTATTGATCGATACAGCCCATCTTCATTTGGTTATCTTCCATGATGATTGATAAGATTTTGAAGGGTTTTCATGTAGTAGCTGTTGTTGGCCTTTCAGCTAACAAAGAACGGCCCAGCTATGGTGTATCTGATTATCTCAAAAAACATGGATATAAAGTCATACCTGTGAATCCGAATGAGGATACAATCCTGGGGGAGCGTTGTTATGCTTCATTAACGTTGATTGATGAGCAGGTTGATATCGTGGATATATTCCGCCGTTCCGAGGAGGCGGATACTATTGTCGATGAGGCGATAAAAATAGGGGCCAAGGTGGTATGGATGCAGGAGGGAGTGGTGAACGAGCAGGCCGCTAAGAGGGCTCGTGGGGCTGGCCTCGAAGTTATAATGGATATGTGCATGATGAAGGAACATCGCAAGATGATGAAAAAGGGCAAATGAAAAAGGAGCATGTGTATGCCGGAGACGAATGATAATGTTCAAGCTGCTTTCGCCGGGGAAAGCCAGGCCAGCCGCAAGTATACCTACTTCGCTGAGAAAGCGGATGCGGAGGGATTGAAACAGGTGGCACGGCTATTTCGCGCCGCCGCTGAGGCGGAGACGGTGCATGCCCGCAATCACTTGAAGGTGGCGGATGGCATTAAATCCACAAAGGAGAACCTGGCGGCAGCTATCGGT
The DNA here is from genome assembly GCA_964354045.1 of uncultured Dehalococcoidales bacterium. GTDB lineage: Bacteria > Chloroflexota > Dehalococcoidia > E44-bin15 > E44-bin15 > JAYEHL01. Next base: position 6,536 of record CAYGXY010000038.1, on the reverse strand, counting down.
GGGGAGCATCATGAGTACACCGAGATGTATCCGGGCTTTATAAAGCAGGCGGATGCCGAAGGGAAGAGTCAAGCCAAGCGCAGCTTCGATATGGCTAATCAGGTGGAGAAGATCCATCACGGCCTTTTCCAGGCTGCTCTTGATAAAGTGAACCAGGGCAAGGCTATAGCCGAAAAGCCGATCTTCGTGTGCCAGGTGTGCGGTAATACCGTAGAGGGTGCGGCTCAGGACAAATGCTCTGTATGTGGCGCTCCCGCGAAAATGTTCAAGAAGGTGGAGTAGATATACTTATTCTAAGTCGTTGAATACTTCCAGTATCTCATCTGCGTCGAGAAATGCGCCTTTCCTTATGTACTGGATAACGCCTTCGCGATCGATTACTACATTTGTTGGGGTATAGATAACATTGTAGGCTTCTGATACCGTCCCATCGCTGTCCAGTGCTACCGGGAGGCTGAAATCGTAGTAGTTTATGAGTGACTGAACAGTATAGCTATTCTCCATTATATCGATGTTAATAAATTCAACCTCGTCACCCATTTCATCATACGCTGCCTCTAAGGAAGGCATCTGATATATGCATGCCCCGCATCCGGTTGTCCAGAAAATAAGCATAACGGGCTTGCCTTTGAGCTCTGAGAGTGTGACCTGTCTGCCATCCAGGGTTGATAGAGTGAAGTCCGGGGCGTTATCGCCAACCTGTGATCCTTCTGGGATGGTGCATCCTATGACGCATGTCAGCAATGATATTGTCGCAACTATTGTGAAGATCAGTTTCAGTCCACAGTTCTTTTTAGTCATAACATTCGCTTAAGTCATTCAAATAGAATATGTAATGATGTTTGCCAGCATCAGGCTCCCGATCACAATTAGTAATATACTACTTACAATTGATGTTGATGTCGAGTGCCGTCTGAACCATCTGAGGACAGGCAGCGCACTCCCCAGTGCTAATCCTACGGCTATAAATGGCAAACCGAGCCCCAGCGAGTATACAGTGAGAAGGAGAGCCCCCTTTGCCGCTGTTTGTGAATTTGCTGCCATTGTCAGTATCAAACCGAGCGTGCCGTAGGCGCAGGTGCCTATGCCGACAGAAAAAACGGCTCCCATTAGTGCTGAACGCAAATATCCTACTTTGCCCCAGAAAGGCCGGCTCAAACTCGTTTCGAAATTAAGTTTCGGTATCTTGAGTGCGGCTAGTAAATAAATTCCGAATATAATTAAGATCGCGCCGCCGATTATTCTCAGGATGTCGTTAGGGATGAACATACCGAGGAGTCCAATGGAAGCACCTAAAGTAATATAGACCATGGAGAAACCGATGACAAAGCTGATAGTGTGTATGAAAACGGTGCGGTATTTCGTTTCTGCGGTTAGAGATACCACTCCACCTATATTAGCGATATATATTGGCACTAATGGCAGCACACAAGGGGATATAAACGCTGCAATCCCTGCTCCGAAGGCGATTGGATAAGATACTTCAGTCATAGGGATACAATACTATATAAGTCGATCAAATCAGTTCGATAATATTTATGGAGGCTAAGCGAGAATACTAGGATTTCTTTTGTTTACCTCGCTCGCTTAGTTTAATACGACGTCCGCTCTTCTCTTCGCCTAAGCGCTTCTGCTCCTCTTCGTGCAGTCGCTGTCCGAAGATAATGGCGTTCATGTTTTCCTCTTTATATTTCTTAGGCAGCACAGCGCGCATATCGCTCTCTGGGACATTAATGTCTGCCAGTACCATCAGACGTCCGAGCGCTATCATATATCCAAATAATTCTTTGCCGAATATCTCAGTACCCAGCTCGCTGAAGGGTATTTCTTCGTTGGTGGGTGGGATATCCTCCAGTTTAAGCGATTTCCCTTCCTCAATACCGAGACCGGTTTGGTAAACGATCGTTTTCGCATGCAGGTCTTCAGCTTTATCGGACAGCTTGAGCAGGATATCAGCCTCATCAATTACGGGATTGTCAATCGGATTCTTATCATAAACGAGATGGGCCAGGCTTAAACCACCTCTAACGGCAGCGTCGTAGTCGTATAATAAACTGACTTCAAATCCCAGGTTGACAAGTAATTGCGCCAGTGTAATAGATATGACCCTTACGCCCTGCCCGCCTTCTCCAGAAACTATTATCTTCTTCATATGTAATCCTTCTCTATCCCTGGCGTATTATCCCGATCTCATCCGGTTCCAAGCTATCTTTACCGCGAGGAGCCCTTTTGTATGTCCTTTTATATAACTGCATCATTTCCCAGGCAGAGTTGAATCCTATCCTGCGTCCGTTATTCTCGATACATTGTGACATAATCTCAACGAAGGCGAAGCCTGGCCATTCTATGGCCTCCCGTATGCATTTCTGCATGTGTATTTGGTGATAGGATGTAGTTCTGGCATAGAAGTATTTAGCAGCGCTCTTTATCAAGTTCTGGAGAATGATAGGATTTCTTATTGCTCCGCTAGGTGTGCTCACCGTTCTGGTGCCGAGCGGAGTAGTTGGTCCCGCCTGGCCTCCGGTGAGGCCGTATATCTGGTTGTTATTGCATATGACAGTAATATTTGCATTGCGTCTTGCTGCATGGATCAGATGGTTGCCGCCGATGCTGGCGAGGTCGCCATCACCGGATACGACGATAACTTTCAGGTTGGGATTAACAGTCTTAATCGCTTCGGCCATTGGCAGAGTGCGGCCATGCAAAGTATATACAGTGTCGATATTGACATAACCGGAGAGCCTGCCGGTACAACCTATACCCGTGATTATCGTTGAGTTGGTATGATCTAAACCTAATTGATCCATCGATTTAGATAACTGGATAAGTATCTGACCAATGCCGCAACCGGGGCACCATTTGGTGGGAAATCGGTCCAGTCTGATTAAGTCCTTGTACATTAATTAACCTCCCGGTTCAGCTTGTCCTTCAACCCTTGTATGACCTGGTCAAGAGATATCTTGCCACCGAGTAACGGTATGCGAGTTATCTCCCGCTTTAGCTCGCACTCAACCAGGCTGGCATATTGGCCGTCGTTTGCTTCGATAACCACTATGTTTTTATAGTCTTTCGCATATTTTTGCAGTTCCTCACTTAGGAGTGGGATGATTCGGATTGGGCGAAATATGGCGTAAGAAGATTTCAGCGGAGCTATAACCCTTGATGTGATGCCAAAGGCAATTAGCAATGTATCGCTATTTTTTTTGCCGGAGAATTGGAAATGCGCATAGCGCTTTGCTATTTTTGCATGTCTGGCCTTCACCTTATCATGCCACTGTCTGAATGCCACTGCATCTGCTGTTCGTGGGCTCAGGTTTTCGTCATGGGTTAATCCGGTGAAGGTCCTTTTGCCGGTACCTAACGGCGGCACACTCCGCGGAACGACTTCTACTTCGATCGCATCCAGATCGACTACTTCGTACAGGTGGCTGAGGAATGCATCACCCAGAAATATGACGGGTGAAAGGGATTCCTCTGCAGCGTTGAAGGCGGCGACAGCATAGCGATAGCATTCCTCTACCGAATTGGGATAGAAGACCAGGGGGTAGTAGTCGCCGCTGCTGCCGTATTTCGTCTGCAATATATCATGTTGAGAAGGCCTGGTCGGCATACCAGTAGCCGGACCGACGCGCATTACGTTTATATATACTGCAGGCACCTCAAGCTGGTGTCCGTAACCTATAGTTTCCTGCATCAGGCTGAATCCAGGCCCTGAGGTCGCTGTAAACGCCTTAGCGCCAGCCAGCGAGGCCCCGATGACTGCATTAGCGGCGGCCAGTTCGTCTTCGCTCTGAATGAATTTAAAATTGGGGTTCTTCGCATTGAGTTCGGCGGCCTGTATCAGAATTTCAGTTGATGGTGTTATAGGATAGCCGGCAAAAAAAGTTGCGCCGGCTTTGACAGCACCGAGGAACGTAGCTTCATTGCCGTTAATCAGCTTTTTCATTTTTCTGCTCCTGCAATGGCTGCCCGATTACTTCTATGGCCAGATCTGGGCACTGTCGTTCGCAAAGGCCGCACCTGATGCAGCGGCCTTCTATTTCCACTACACCATCCGATGTAATCTCGAGGGCTTGCTGTGTACAGGCCTCAACGCAAATAAAGCAGCGTTTGCACCATGTCGCATTCCAGCGGACGCTGGGGTAGTCGATGTATCTGGGCGTTGTTGTAATCATCGTTCATTCCCTCTGTGATCTGCAATTCGTTCGTAAATGATAGATTTTATAATGAAGTTACATTCTATCACAAACTGTATATCAAGTCTAACATCTTAAAGTCATTAAATGAAGACAAAGTTGGTCGAATAATAAGGAGTATTTTCAAGGATGTGATCTGCATATAAAATCGTAGGCTTCCTCACAGTAACGAGAAAGCCTACGTATACAGCGAACGTTCTTAATAGTTAATGTGTCTGGAAATACCTTAGCACTATCGGTGCTACATTGTATGCGGAGGTGACCGCATGATGTGTCCCAACGCCGTCGCCGCCCGCGTCAACCCCGACGTAGAACAGACCTTGAACTGGAGCGATCGGTGAAGGCTTATTCTTGCCGCATTGCCCAACGATCTGGGCCAAGCCTATGCACTCGCCGCCGCAACCGGGGACAACGCTATCGCGTGTGACACGACTGACATCCGTAGTAGTATAGTCCTCTCTCCTGATAATATGTTCGCGGAATCCGGGGTGGAATTTCTCTATCTTTTCTTCGAAAGCGTCCAGCCAGGCCTTCTGGTTCTTTAGCTTGGGATCAGCTGGAGCTAGCGTTCCCGTCAGTACCATCTGCTTTCCCTCAGGTGCTATAGCAGGATCAAAGCCCTGCGGGCTGAAGATAATGATGAGCATATCATCGGGGATCTCGCCGGACTTGGCTTTCATGTAGCGCTCCATGTTCCACCAGGATTTATCGTCGTAGATGACGTAGCAGCAGTCCTCGAATACTACCTTGTCAAAGAAGTAGCGGTGCCCAATCAGAGCCAGTGATGGCACCAGATCCCTGATGCGGCTGGCGTATCCTTTATCGAAATGCTCCTCGCCGACCAGTTTGAGCACGGTCGGCTGGATGCCGGCATTGCTTACCACTATAGGTGCCTTGAACGTGCCTTTGTCGGTGATCACACCGGTAACCTTTCCGTTCTCTACTGTTATTTTCTCTGCTCTTGTTTTAAGCTTCAAATCACCGCCGAGTTTCTTGAATGCTCCTACCAGTGCCTCGCTGAGCTTGGCATACCCACCGAGGAAGTAAGCCGAGCCCAGGCCAGTGGTGAATTGACGCAGTGTCTTTATCATCTCGGAGGCGCTGCACAGGTCGATCTGCACCACGAATAGGATGTTGCATAGCACCGCCAGGTAGCTGTAGGTACCCTGGGGGATACCGTATGGAGTGATGAAATCATGGAAGTTAACATCATCAAGTGCGCTGACTTGTTCAGGGGTAAAGTTGGCTATGTCCTCGAAGAGCTTGTTGACCTTGGCCAGCCCCTCCGGGTCCTTCATCAACATCTCTGGTATCTGTACAGGTGGCACAACCACGTAGCCAACGTAGTTATTTGCCCCCTCGGGCTTGTAGAGGAATCCACCGTCTAAAAGCTTCCCTTTTCCCGACATTATATTAGCAAGGCTTCCTGTTGTAGGGAAAACGTCTGACATGGGCGCTTCGGCTCCCACCTCTTTCAGCACCTTTTCGAAATTGGTATTGTATTTTGGCAGGCCCATTACCGGCCACAGCTCATAAGTAAAGCCATCTTTACTATAATTCAGGGATTTGCCTCCGACGCGGTCGTTCTTCTCGATCAGCAATGTCTTAAGGCCGTTCTTCTGCAGCAGGGCAGCACAAGCAGAACCTCCCGGACCGGCTCCGACAACAATAGCATCAAATTTAGTTCCAGCCATTATCTACCTCCTAGCCACTTATTCTTTAACAATCGAGTTTTGCGATATCTCTTCGGTTGAGCACTTTTAAGATACAGAGAGCCCGCGTTCAGAGCAGCTATTTCGTCCGAAGCGGGCTCTCTTGATAACTTATACTCCCACGATTATTACTTATAGTATGTGTTCCAGCACTTCTCGACCACAGGAGTGGGCTTCCACCACTTTTTGATCTTCAGGTCATCGGCAACCTTGTTGGCTGTGCCCACGCCCGGTCCGTAGGTCACGAAACCGCCGGGGTAGCTCGCCGCTCCGCCGATGTACAGGTTCTTTATCGGGGTGACGTGGTTGGAGCACTCGTCATTGGGGCGATTGTGTCCCATTTGCAGGTTATCGTAGGCGCCCTGTTTGATCGAGCCTTTGACCATGTTCGGGAACTTGTTCTCGATATCGGCAGGAGTGGTCATGTTCCAGAACATTACATTCTTCTTGGTCATGTTAGGAGCATATTTCTCTAAGACCTTGCGCTGCACTTCGGCGCGCTCTTCCTTGAACTTCATGTTTAGCCACTTGTCCTTGCCGCCCTTGAGCTCGTAAGGGGCCATCTGCGAGATCAGGCCGGAGCACCTGTTTGCCGGTGCCTGATACGAATCGTGCACGCTGGGGAAGC
>CAYGXY010000037.1:0-2624 GCA_964354045.1 uncultured Dehalococcoidales bacterium | reverse complement strand
CGTAACTGTTGGGATTGTTCTGTGCAGGAGTAAGCAGGGTCATCTGATAGGGACTGGCGGCAACCGATGCATTGTACCAGGTTGCCATCGCCCAGAATTTGCCGGTATCCATTTCGATATCGGTGATAATATACCGGGTTTCAGCGCGATCAAGGATTTGATTTCCAGCGTCTTCTGTCGTGGACATGAAAAAGTTGGCTGACCCGGCAGGTCCGGTAACACCCTGCTGGAAGGGGTTGGCGTTGGGTATCCGTTTTGCTATATAGGTAATCATGTGCCCATAGTCCCACCAGGACATGACCCCATATGCTTCGGGAGGATACTGGAACGTCTGAGGATTGTATATAGTAGTGTAATTCACACCGGTATCCGGAGTATTATTCCCCATCCAGTCAAGAGATTCCCGCCAATCGGGATTCATCCGTATAGTGTCGCCTGCTGCATTTGAGTAGCTCAGCGATGCGGAGGTATAGGCAAACAGGAAGGCAAGTCCAACAACGAGAATAACAAATGCTATGTTAACATAATTGGGTTGAGAGGTTTCGGAGCCTTTTTTGTGGGTTTTTTTCTGTTTTTTGCTCCTTGGGGGCTCCTCTTTTCCTCCTTTGTTGAATTCGGGATCTTCAGTATCTGATGACATCCTGGTTGCCAGCCGGCGGATATCTACCCATCCATAGTCAAAAGTGAAACTGACACACACGGCAGAGAGCAGTGCAATGTTCACTGCAAGGTAGTACTCATACCGGATATGCTGCCAGGTCGAAATCAGCATGACAAGTGACCACACGAGCGCAAAGATCTGGTGCGGATGCTCATCCCGCAGGTTTTTATACAGCATGACCAGCGCTCCGCCAAGCATAAGAATGAGACCATAGTTGAAGGTCATCCATGCAAGAGTTGTTGTCCATCCTCGGGCTTCCTGTATTGTGTTTGAAACCGCCTGCTGCCCAAAGAACCCGAAGAATGAATTGATAAACAGGTTATACAACTGGGGGCTGACGATGAGGAGGATGAGAGAAAAAGCAATTCCGCTCACGATAAGAAGGGCAGGGTAATAATACCAGTTTTTTCCTTTAACGAAATGTGCAACCCCATAGAGGAAAGCCGTTCCACCGATTAATGCCAAATAGGCGTACACATGCCCGATTGAATAAAATATAAGATTGACCCCGGGATCTTTAAACCCGTATGCCAGAAGTCCGATAATGGCAATTGCAAAAATAAGGGTATTAATCACCAGCAGATATTCGCTTGTCCTGCTTCGGTAAACATCAATGACAAACTGGATGATGGTAAATATCCCAACAATCATCGCAAAGAGGATCATTGTCGGCATAACAAACAAACCAAGGAGATAAGCGATGCCGGTAAGACCTGATAATAAAAGGGTCGTTTTATAGGAACTGATATTTTTCAGCTCGATTTTGCTATCTTTTTCTGTGAATATGGCATACATATATAACAGGCAGAAAATTGTTGAAAAAAGAACCTCTGCGATATGGTGATCCATATATCCATAGAATGACCGGTAAAAGAACTGTCCGGATACTACCGCGGTAAAACCAGATGCGAGAAGACCGGTCTTCCAGTCCCCGCAGGTTTTTCCGACAAAATACATGATCACTACTATCAAGGCTCCCATCAAGGGTGGAACCAGAAGACCAGTGCTGATGATCTCAGGTCGAGTAGTGGCACTGCTTATGAGACTGATGGTTGCAATAATGGTGGGGAAAAGGGGTCCCCAGGGAACCGGCTGCCCTGTGGGAAACAAGGTCATGGGTTCAAACCATGCATAATTCGGGAAGTTTGCCAGTATCTGTTCAACCTGACGCAGATTGTACAGCGGGTCATCGCTTGCCACCATCATCAGGACATCTGTGTCCCCCATATTGAGCATGGGAAGCAAACGAAGCCACAGGGCAAAGATAGAAAATAATGCCACTAGACCGATAATCAGCTGGGTTCGGCGGTTTTTAAGATCAATATGTTCCATGAGATCAACCTTTCTTGGGTACTTGGTTTTACGTTGAGACCATTAATAAATTTGGTTGAATTCTTCAGGAGAAACTCCTGAATATCTCCTCAAATTAGCGAAATCTCTCTTACGTGTTATTTCTTTTAAGATTCATTGAAAAGAGAGCCCGGTTATTCATCAGACAGCATGTATACCATTTCACCTGGTGTTCGGTTCATGAAAAAAGAGGAAGTCTTCTTCTTCGTTTCCTAGAAGGGACAGGTGAAGTCACCACGGCTTGGTTGTCGCAGGTCACCATCAAAAAACCAGAGAGAGCAATGGTACCGTATTCCTATTATTTTTTTGCTATGTCCTTGATCATTTTCAAAGGCAGAGCGGTGATTTTTGCCGGCGCACCGATCGCGAGCATATACGCCGGGACATCGCGGGTTACGATTGCACCGGCAGCGACCAGCGCACCCTCACCTATGCAGACACCGGGGAGCAGGGTGGCATTCGCACCAATTGCTGCGCCATCCCGTATCTGCGGCCCTTGAAGTCCGCCAATACGCGTCGGAGGGTACCGGTCATTGGTCAGTACGGTATTGGGCCCGATAAAGACATGATTGCCGATTACCGTGTCGGTCGGAATGTAGACCATGCTCTGAAG
>CAYGXY010000036.1:0-5686 GCA_964354045.1 uncultured Dehalococcoidales bacterium | reverse complement strand
GATCGTGGTCACAGACCTGAACGGGATTGTTAAGGAGTTGAACGATGATGCGCTGCATCTGATCGGGTATGACAAAAAAGAGGAGGTCATCGGTCGAAGCAGTCTGGAACCTGTCGCAGAGGCTGATCGCGAGAGGGCTGTGCAGGGTATCGTTAGGGATATATCAGAACGTAAGCAGGCAGAGGAGGCGCTGAAGCAGTCCGAGGAAAAGTTCCGCGTCATATTCGAATCGATCCCGGATGGGATAAGTATGATCGACTTGAAAACTGGGAAGCTCACGGATTCCAACCAGGCAGCGTTACGCATGTTCGGCTTTGAAAAGGAAGAAATTATAGGCCGTGAGGCTTTCAACCTCATTGCGGAGAAGGACCGCATGAAGGCCTTTGCTGATATGCAGAATACCCTTGTTAAGAACCGCAGCACGATGTCCGAGTGGTGCCTGCTGGGCGAGGGAGGCAAGGAATATAACTGCGAAGCCACGGCTGCTGTTATTAAGGACAGCTCGGGGGCTCCGGTCTTTATGGTGAATGTCATACGTGATGTGACAGAGCGCAAACGCATTGAAAAAGAGCTGGACGATTACCGGAACAATTTGGAAAAGATGGTGCAGGAGCGCACATCGGAGTTAATCAAGGCCAACAAGGATTTGAAGCACGAGATCGGCGAAAGGCAGCGGGCTGAGGATGGGCTCAGGGCGTCTGAGGAGAAACTGCGCCTCATTTTTGACTCTATAGGGGAGGGACTCGTGGTCACCGACCTGAATGGGATTGTTAAAGAGGTGAACGAAGACGCATTGAGAATGGTCGGATATAAAAATAGGGAAGAAATCATTGGACGCAGCTGTCTAGAACCTGTGGCTGAGTCGGATCGTGAAAGGGCTGTGCGGGATCAGATACGCATGTTAGAGGTGGGTTATGGTGTACCCAATGAGTATAGATTTGTTAAGAAAGATGGAAGAAAGTTCTATGGAGAGCTGCGCGGAGCCGTGCTGCGGGATAGTCAAGGGAACCCTACGGAATTACTCGGAGTGTTAAGGGATATTACCGAGCGTAAAGAGGTAGAAGAGGCGCTTCGTGAGAGCGAAGCCAGAAGCAGGGCTATCTTGGATGCAATGCCTGACCTGATATTCCAGATGAGCAGGGAGGGCGTTTTTATAGGCTACAAAGGCCCGATGGATGGATTGTATATATCGCCAGAGCAATTCATCGGGAAACGCATCACGGAAGTTATGCCTGCAGAAATCGCTGAGCGGACCCTGCAAAACATAAAGAATGCATTAGATACGGGAAGGATACAGCAATATAGCTATGAGCTTCAGATATCTGGGCAGGTTCGTTACTTTGACGTCAGGATGGCTTCTATTAATGAGAAGGTGGCTCTGGCTCTTGTCCGGGATATAACCGATCGCAAGAGGATGGAAGACGCGCTGAAGATGTCCGAGGAAAAGCTGCGTGGCATATTCAACTCAATCCACGATGCTGTTGTGCTCACCGACCTTGAATTTACCATATTGGATGTGAATGATGCATCACTGGAGTTTAGCGGGTGCAAGACCAAGGAAGAACTGATAGGGATAAAAGGCTATGACCTTATCGCACCGGAGGACTTTGCCAAGGCCATGGCTACCCGGCCTGAGGCTGTAGAGGGGCGTCCGGTACCTAGAGCCGATTACAAGATTATCAATAAGCTTGGCAGGGAGATATATGCGGATGTCGGGGTATCCATGTATCAGGATCCTTCAGGCAAGACAGCGGGGTTTGTTACGGTGCTCAAAGACATTACCGAGCACAGGCGCATGGAGGACGCGCTGAGGGACTCCGAGGAGAAATTACGCGTCATGTTCTCCTCTATGGCTGATGGCGTGGTTGTAACTGATCTTGAGGGCAGGGTAATCGATCTGAATGAAGCGCAACTGCGCATGTTCGGGTACAAGGAGAAGAAGGAAATCATAGGCAAAGGTAGTTTTGATTACATTGTGGAACGGGATCGTGAAAGGGCTTTTAGGGAGATAGTCAAGGTTCTTGAAGAGGGGCGCAACATTGGTGCAACATACGCAGTGGTAGATAGTAAAGGCAAGGAGTTCGAGTCTGAACTCAGCACCTCTCTGCTGCATGATGTTGTAGGTAAGCCCACCGGGTTAATCACCGTTATGAGAGATGTTACCGAGCGCAGGCGAATAGAGCAGGCGATGCGGGATTCCGAGGAGAAGCTGCGCTTCATGTTCGCATCCATCATCGACGCTGTTGTAGTTGTAGACCTTGAAGGTAAAATCCTGGAGGTGAACGATGCAGGATTAAAACTGACGGGGTACAGCGATAAAAATGAGATCATCGGATATAACGCCTTCAATTTCATTGCCGAGGAGGATCGCGAGAAAGCATTGACTGACATGATGGACTCGTTGACGAGGGGTCCCGGCTTCTTGGTTGAGTACAGGTTCAAGAACAAGCAGGGTGGTTTGTTGTTCGTTGAGGCCAGGGGTGGCGTGATTCACGATGCATCCGGCAATGTTACTGGCCACATAGTCATTGTGAGGGATGTTACCGAGCGCAGGCGAATGGAGCAGGCGATGCGGGATTCCGAGGAGAAGCTGCGGATCATATTCGAGTCCATCGGTGATGGGCTCATAGTAACTGATCTGGAGGGCATGATAACCGAAACTAATGAGGCTGCGGCAAAGTTGGGCGGCTGGTCCGATAAGTCCCAGCTCATAGGTATGAGCGGTTTTGATTTTGTCGCCGAACAAGAACGGGGCAAGATGGTCGCCGATATGATAAGGGCCCTTAAAGAACAGCGCAGTATAAACGTGGAATATGCTGTAAAGGGCAAAGAAGGGCGGGAATATCAGAGTGAGGTGAACGTTACGCTGCTGCGGGATGCGTCGGGGAATCCAAAAGGCATCGTCAGCGTTATCAGGGATGTTACCGAGCGCAAGCGCATGGAGCAGGACCTGCGTGATTCGGAGGAGATGTCCCGCGGTATGATTGAAAGCGCTGCAACCGCGGTCTGCATCGTCAAGGACGGTAAGTTCCAGTATGTGAGCCCCATGTTCGCGGGGATGACCGGTTATACGGTAGATGAGCTTATAGGCACGGTTTCAGCTTCTTATATACACGAGGACGACAGGAATAGAGTGATGCGGGAAGCCGTAGCAAACATGAAGGGGGAAAGCCTCGCTCCTCATGAGTACCGGCTCTTGCGCAAGGATAGGAGCTTTATATGGATTCTGGAGAAGATTGCTTCCATCCAGTACAAAGGTGAGAGGGCGGCCATCGGGAGCCTGTTGGAGATCACGCGGCTCAAGCAGGTGGGAGAGGCGCTGAGGGAGTCAGAGGAGAAGCTGCGGCTCATATTCGCCTCAATGCCGGATGGCGTGACTGTTACCGATATGAACGGCAAAATTATAGAGGAGAATGACGCCGGGATTAAACTGTCAGGATTTACCTCCAAAGATCAGGTCATCGGGCTCAACGGTTTCGATTTTATTGCCAGCAGTGATAGAAGCAGGGCTCTCGCAGATATGCCGAAGATATTCGAGACGGGCGTCAGCGGCCCCCTGGAATACAAGATGGTGAGCGTTGACGGCAGGGAATATGACGGCGAAATAATAGCCGCGATGATGCGGGATAAGGATGGCAATCCGGAGGGATTCATAACGGTTATCAGAGATGTGACTGAACGCAGGAAATCTGAGGAGGCACTAAAGGAATCACAAGAGATGACGCGCGGCATGTTAGATAGCGCCGCTACCGGTATTTATCTGGTTCAGGATGGGAAGTTTGAATACGTTAACCCGCTCTTCGCAGGGATATCCGGATACGCTCCCGAAGAGCTGCTGGGTTCCGATTCGATGGATTATATACATCCTGACGACAGGGATGTTGCCAGGACAAAGGCGATAGAGAATCTGAAAGGGCTTAACGATCTGCCTCATGAGTTCAGGTTTGTCAGGAAGGACGGACAATCAACCTGGATACTGGAGAAGGTGGCCTCGATCGAGTATAAAGGCAGGAGGGCGGCCATTGGCAGCTTTATGGATATCAGTGAGCGCAAACGCATTGAGGAGGTGCTGCGACAGAGAAGCCGGGAACTGGAGCAGCGCACCAACCAGCTTCTTGCGCTGCAGAAGATAACAGCGTCAATCCAGAGCACGCTGGACTTGAAGGAAATTCTGCAGCAGGTAGCCAATGGAGTGGTGCATAATCTGGGATTTGACCACGCGCTCATAATAAAGGTAGATGAGGCCGCCAAAGTGGCCAGGGGGGCGGTATTTGCTACAAAGGATGACGAGTCAAAGGTCAACCAGTTTCAGGAGACTATACGCAGACGCTTAACGGATATAGAGATACCGCAGGTCAGGGGTTACAGTCGGGTGGTGGATAACGCTATGGATGGGAAGGCTACTATCACGCATGATTTCTTCGAAGTAGCCTCTGCAATATTGACGCGAGATGAGAGCAATGCCGCGGCGGAGTTGCTGGATGCAAAAACCATTGTAGTCATGCCGCTTTTCGCCAGGGATCGCCATGTAGGCAGCATATTGGCGTTAACTAACCAAGAAGAAATAAGCGGGATATTCCTGGAGCCGCTGCGCATCCTCAGCGACCAGGCCGGCGTCGCGATAGAGAATGCGAACCTGTACCACGGGGTATCCGAGTTTGCACAACGTCTTTCGGTTATCAGTGCACTGTCCAAAATACTGGGCTCAAGCCTGGATATTAAAGGCGTGTATAGTGCGTTCACTGAGGAAGTCAAGAAGGTCATGAACTTCGATCGTACCAGCATCGCGATGGTGGAAGGTGACCAGCTAAGATATCTTGTTGTAGCAGAAGAAGTCGATACGGAATTGAAAGACGGCTCCAAGCTGCCGTTAAGTGATTCGGCCACAGGGTTGGTGATTAAAACAAAGAAGACCATTATCGAACCGGATTTCAATCAAGAGATGAAATTCCCCATTGATCATATGTATTACAACAGCGGTTTGAGGTCGGCTATCCGGGTCCCCCTGTTTTCCAAGGGAGAGGTGTTTGCCACATTCAACCTTGCCAGCAGAAAACCCAATGCCTATGGTGAGCGAGAAAGGGAGATCCTGGAACAGATATCAGGATCACTGACCGCTGCTATTGAAAACTCGCGATTGTTTGACCAGGTCAAGCAACATGAGGCTGAGCTGGTAAAAGCTTATGAGAATTTGAAGTCGGCACAAGCATATATGGTTCAGGCTGAGAAGTTGAAAGCGTTAGGGGAGATGGCTGGCGGTGTGGCACACGATTTCAATAATGTTCTAGCTGTGGTGTTGGGTCGTACTCAGCTGGCGCTGGAGGATGTTAAGGACGACAAATTAAAGAAGGACCTGCAGATAATTGAGCAGACGGCTATAGATGCTGCAACGACGGTGCGCCGACTGCAGGACTTCGCCAGAGTCAGGGTGGAGCGCAATTTTGAAGTGCTTGACTTGAAAGAGGTGGTGGAGAGCACGTTGCAGATGGCGGAATCCCGCCGCGTGGAGCTGAAGGAGAGGGGAGGCATAAATATAGACATGGAGTCAAAGTTGCGTGATATTGCAACTGTTGAAGGGGATGCGGCGGAACTGAGGGAGGGATTGCTCAATATCATCTTCAATGCAATGGATGCCATGCCCAAGGGCGGGAAGATTACGGTCGAGACTAAGCAGACTAAGAAATGG
>CAYGXY010000035.1:0-5921 GCA_964354045.1 uncultured Dehalococcoidales bacterium | reverse complement strand
CGTAAGCAGCTTCTCGATCGACAGATTATAACCAAGTCCAAATTCGTGCCGAAGGTCGAGCGCATTTTTAACTTCATCCATCCCAAGAGCATTGTCGTTTACACTGTTAAGCCTAAGGAGTAGGACTCATTTGAAGATATGCCTTCTCTGCTATCGAGGTAACAAATACTGCGGCGGACAGGGCATTTACCTTTACTATCTGGCCCGCGAGCTGCACCGGCTGGGACACGAGGTCGATATCATAATCGGCCCTCCATACTGCGATATCCCGGAAGGGGTTCGCGCGCACAAGCTCGACAGCCTGAATCTCTATGACCGCCGCCATGATGGCAGATCCATACTGGAGTTCAATCACCCGTACGATATGCTGACCCCGTTCAATCTGTTCGAATTCGGCGGGACAAAGCTTGGCATGTTCCCTGAGATATTCACCTTCAGCCTCAAGGCCTACATGAAGATTCGTGAGCTGGCCCTGGAAGGGCATCGCTATGATGTGATCCACGATAACCAGTGCCTGGCATACGGCCTCCTTTGGATGAAGACCCTGGGCATCCCCGTCGTGGCCACCATTCACCACCCCTTGCC
The DNA here is from genome assembly GCA_964354045.1 of uncultured Dehalococcoidales bacterium. GTDB lineage: Bacteria > Chloroflexota > Dehalococcoidia > E44-bin15 > E44-bin15 > JAYEHL01. Next base: position 5,336 of record CAYGXY010000035.1, on the reverse strand, counting down.
TATAGATACCCGCGCCGAGCTGGCCCAGACCACCAGCGCCTGGCAGAGGTTCCGCCAGCTTATACTGTACCCGCCGTTCATGCAGGGGATCGTCTCGCGTCGGCTGGACGCCGTCATCACCGATTCCGAGAGTTCTGCCGGGGAGATCCGCCGCGAGTTCCGCATAGCGGATGATAAGCTGCACATCGCATACTGCGGCGTGGATACTCAGATATTCCGCAATGGCAACGGGCATCGCCCGGTGAGCGGGGATGGCCATGGGCGTCTCATCGTAGTCGGCCGCACCAGTGACCGCAAGAAAGGTGTTCTGTTCCTGCTAAAAGCCCTGCAGATATTGAAGGGCGAGGGCGTCAAGGTCAAGCTGACCGTGGTCGATGCGGTCGAGCTCAACGAGACCTACGCCCCTGATCTGATAAAAAAATTCGGCATCGAGGATATGGTGACGTTCACCGGCAGGGTGAGCAACGATCAGCTGGTTCACCACTATACATCGTCGGATATTGCTGTGACCGCATCTGTTTATGAAGGATTCGGCTTGCCCGCCGCCGAGGCCATGTCCTGCGAGGTTCCGGTGATTACCACCAGCGCCGGCGCCCTGCCCGAGGTCGTTGGCAGCGACGGTAGCAGCGGCATGCTCGTTCCGCCTGAGGACCCGCGCGCACTGGCGGATGCCATCAAGCATCTGCTGGGGGATAGCGATCTGCGCAAGAAGCTGGCTGTTGGCGGGAGGAAGCGTATCGAGGAGCGTTTCACCTGGGAGCAGTGCGCCAGACGGTGTGTCGAGGTGTATGAAGACGTTATATCAGCGCAGAAACGATAGACACTGAACTCAACGGGGTGATATGATAAGCCTCAAATAGCGAGGCTTTTTTAATGACTGATTTATGTAATAGTTGGACTGGTTATCGGGACTTACGTTGATGACGGAAGCGAGAGAGATAACAATTGAAGAAGAGGTGACTGCCAAGCCTAAGACTGGCGAGCAGGAACATTCATTACTTGTAAAAATATTGAGATGGTTTGTAATTCACTTCTTCAAGATTATCGAGGGTATTATTCGGCTGTTCGGCCTGATATATTACGGCCTGAAAACTATAGTGACGCTGGTCTTCCGCTTCTTTTGGCCTTATCCTCTTTATTTCCGAAGGCACAAGTGAATTAGGAGTTGCTCAAAGTATTGTGACGCGAAGTTTCTCGCTGAGTAAATCGTAGGAGATGTATGTATGAATACTGTTAGAATCCTGTCCCTGATCATTGGGGTGGTGTTGCTTGTGATCGCTCTCGTCTTCTGTTTTCGCGGCTCCGATAAGGACGATTTCATACGCATGGTGAAGATGCTGCCGGAGGATTTGTCTGGATTAACCTTTTTTGATGTGGCTGTACTGAGGGCTGATGAAGATCTAGCTTCAACCTGGAATTTGATACAACAACAATTGATTGGCCCAGATATTTACGGTGAAAATGTCAGTAAGATAACTGGTTTCGGTATCGCAGGCAGTGAAAACGAAATGATGTTGTATGCTGGCGATTTCGATTTGGAACAGGTAACATCGATCATCGAGCAGGGCAGCGTCGAATCGTTTGAATACGAAGGTGTTACTATATGGACGGACCAATATGCGTTAAGCACGGCTGTGATAGATGGAGCGGTCTTTGTCGGCAGCAGTGAGGATATACAGCTTTGTATCGATGTTGCTAATGGTCAAGGAAAATCGATATATGATAGCAATGATATACAGGATATCATTGGCAGGCTGCCCGGAGGCTATGAGTTGGGAGCTAGTATTATGGGTAATAGCTCTGAGGGAGGTTATGGTCTTTTGGCTGTTGGATATGCTACAGGGAGGGAGGGCAATAATAGTGTTGCTACGCAGGTGGGGAAGTTCGAGGATTCTACTACAGCTGAACAGTTTATGACAGCTATGGTGTCGCAGATATCACCTGAAGTTGAAGTTGTCCAAAAGGGCCAGTTCATAACTATGACCTTGATCTCGGAACTTCTGAGTCCTGATGAGGCAGGACATACTACTGCATATAACCAAATACAGAATGCGGTTGTGGCGTATGCCACTGATAGCAACGGTGTGTTTCCCACCATTAACGGAACTGTAAATATAAGCGGCTATGATCTCCAGATCGTCGATATTTGCTCTCTCTTGACCTCAGAAGGCGGCATGCTCAGTGAAGTGCCTGAGGGTGTTGCCAGCATCAACGGCCCCGATAACGATAACTGCGATGCCGGTTGCGATGGCTGTCTGGATACGAATCACTATATCTGGGCGGTTGATGAGTATGATGGCTATGTTTATTCCATTTGCGTCGGTGTCAATTGCAGCGAATACAACACCTATGGCTATCAAGGCGTGTGGCCGTAATCGACTAGTTTTTCGGTGTAACCTTGATCACGATAACGTCGGCGAGGGAGGGCAGGCGGCTGGCCATCCTGTCCAGTGTCTTGAGGATGCCGTTTGAAATCCACTTGGGCATGAGGGATAGTATCTTTCCCCAGTAAGGGGTGGTCCACAGCAGGGACATGCCCTTTATTTTTTGTATCTTGAAATCATCAGCCACTGTAGCTTTAAGGGTGGGGCAGTCGAATTTGTAGTTGTGGTCCTCGGGCGGCTTCCAGGGGTGGCGGTCGCCCTTCTTGCGATAGAGCTTCTTAACAATCGGGAACCAGTTCCTGCCGATCTTGCAGCTCAGGCTGTCGAAGTTGGCGATGGCGATGATAGCCGACCCGGTGGGCTTGAGCGTCTGAGCCATGTCGGCCATGGTTTTGGGCATGTCGGCAAAGTGGTCCAGCGCGCCTTTGCAGATGATCTTATCCAGCGAGCGGTTCTTGAACGGCATGGCCTCGCCGATGGCGCGCACGAGCTCCACATTATCGCCCTTGTTGTCGTTGAGGAAGCTCTTGGCGCCGAGCATCATCTTGCTGGATGGATCAAGGCCGATGGCCAGGGCGCCGCTCTTAGCGAACTGCAGGGCATCTATGGCGCGCCCGCAGCCGACGTCGAGTACCCTTTCGCCATTTACCGGGGCGGACATCTCAAGGATCACCTCCCCCATGCGTTTGAAGATGAACATGGTATCGGGGAAGACGATCTCCGGCACTACGCCCTCATCTCCCCATTCCAGATCGAACTTTTTGGTACTGTAATCCATCACTGCTCCGAGAATAATTTGAGCCCTTTGCAGGAGGGCTCAACGTCAATGTTTCCGGGGAAACTCTGGTTAAGTCGTATCAATCCCCTGTTATCCCCCACTCTTGGGGGAAACATCATCCAAACCCCCTGTCAGTCCCCCATACTTTGGGGGACTTTAATAAAATTAGGGGACACCCCTAAAACACCACCAGAGGGCGCGCCCTCTGGACTCCCACACTTCTTTTATAGAGGGAGTGTCATCCCCCTAATACCTTTGCGGGAAGAACCTCTGCTTTTACGACTTCCCTAGCTGTCCCAGTCGTTCTTGACGTATCTCTGTGTCTTGCGCTTGAACCTGGCCTCTCTGCGCCTGGTTCTTTCTTCTTTTCTCTTGTATTCAAACTGCATCCAGGCATCGATGGCGGACGCAGTCTCTCTGATCCGTTTCCTGGAGCAGCTCTCACAAACACAGTTTGGAGAATGGCCTTTGTAGTTAAAGTTTCTTTGAGTGATATCTCTGTTCATCAGGACATTTGCTTGCGATATTTGGCTTTCCCCTCCTCGTAGAGGTCGCCGCCGTGCATGTCGTTTATTACTATCGCTGGGAAGTCCCTGACCTCGATTCGCAGCAGGGCTTCAGGGCCCAGCTCTTCGTAAGCGATGATTTCCGATTTGACGATGCGCTTGGCTATGAGCGCCGCTGCGCCGCCGACGCTGGCGAGGTAAACGGCCTTGTATTTCTTGATCGCGTCCTTCACATCCTTGGTGCGCAGCCCCTTGCCGACCATACCCTTCAGCCCGGCCTCGAGCATGCGCGGGGTGTATGCGTCCATCCGTCCGCTGGTGGTCGGTCCGGCCGAGCCGATGACATTGCCCGGCTTCGTCGGCGACGGCCCCATGTAGTAGATGACCTGCCCTTTGACATCGAAAGGCATCTTATCGCCCTTGTTCAGGGCCTCGACGAGGCGTTTGTGCGCTGCATCGCGCCCCACGTACATGACGCCGCTGATGAGCACCTGGTCGCCCGCTTTCAGGTCGGCAATGGTTTTATCGTTAAATGGTGATGTAATCTTCTTCTGCATCGCGCTTCTCCGATCACTATCTCAAGATATTCTTGGCGATGATGATTCGCTGTAATTCCAGCGCCTCGTCCGATGCGCTGGCGGCGGTAGCATTGCGGCACAATCGTGACAGAGGCACGTTGGTTGTATATCCCGGCCCTCCGTAGAGCCGCGTGACCCGATCCGCGGTCCTATCCAGCATATCTGTGGCGAAAACCTTGACCATGGCGGAATCTATATGGATATCTTCTCCAGCATCCGCCTTGCAGGCGGCATGGTATACCATCAATCTGGCGGCGTGGGCCTCTATCGCCGTATCCGTCAGGCAGCGCTGTACGCCCGGTCTCTCTTTAATGAGCTTCCCGAAAGTCTGCCAGTTCTGGACGTATTCCTTGCATATCTCTAAAAGCCGCTCGGCTGCGCCGACGCACCTTGCGCTTCTGGCTATGCGCCGCGGCGGCAGCCACTTGGCTCCGAGGTGGAAAGCCTCGCCCTCTTTGCCGATTACGTTCTCGGCTGGCACCCGACAGTTATCGAAGGTCAACACTATGGGCTCGATGACCTGAGCGCGGCTGCCCTTGCGCTCGCCGCATCCCGAAACGGTGAAGCCGGGGGTATCTCGATCGACTAAAAAGCAGGTCGTTCCGCCGCGAACGCCCTTTGTCTTATCGGTAACGGCGAAGACCATGGCGAAGTCGCCCGGGTCTGTGACATGCGCCATGCACAGCTTGCGTCCGTTTATGATATAAGAGCCGTTCTCCCGCTTGGCCGTCGTCTCCATCGCAAGGGGGTCGCTGGCTTTGCCCTCCAGCATGGCTATGCAGGCCCTTTTCTCTTTCGCGAGCAGTGGTTTGAGGTAGCGCTGGCGCTGGGCATCGTTGGCATCGTATAGAATCGGGGATATGTCGCCCAGATTGAATGGCACGATGGTTCTGGCAAGCTCCTCTTCGACGAGGCATATCCCAAGCAGGGGCAGGCCGGCGCCTCCGAATTGCTCGGGGACGCTGACACCCCACATGCCCATCTCCTCCACCAGCTTGAACAGCTTGGCCTCCTCCTCCGGAGGAAGCGCGACCATACCGGTGGCCTGGTCGCCTTCGCGGCCCAGTATCTCACGCTCCAGTGGCATCAG
>CAYGXY010000034.1:0-5008 GCA_964354045.1 uncultured Dehalococcoidales bacterium | reverse complement strand
TCGATATTTGCAGTAGGATATTCACCTTCGCTTGCAGCAATTACTTTATGCCAATATGGATCTTGCCTGCGTCTCTGCTCCTCAGGCGAACCATGCGGCACGTTATTTTCTTCTTTGCAGGCTATTGTGCATTCCTGGCAGCCGGTGCACTTGTCCAGGTCTATAACCATTCCCCATCTTGCCATTTAGTGCCTCACGCCTTATATACTCTTACTCTCGTATTGAAGAAAGCTGATTGCCCACTTAATTCGTCGTAGTATACGCCGGTGATATCATTGGGATTTACACCTATTTCATTAGACCACTCGCCATCGTAATAGTGTCCTTGGCCTCGAGCAATAGCTACAACTTCAGGGTGTATCCCGTAGAAGACTCGGGCTTTAGATTTGATTTTACCTAATGGTGATTCAATCCATACCTGGTCCATATCTTTAATCTTTAATTCATCTGCAGTTTCTTTATTAATCTCAACGAAGTTGTTCCAGCCATATCCGTGCATTACCAGGTATATCTCTTGTGCCCATGGGAAGTTTTGACTTCCGTTCTCAATATTTAAAGCAGGTTGGTATGTTACTAAATTAAGAGGATATGAACCCTCATCACCTTCAAATTCTGGTTCTGTGTAATGGGGTAAGCAGGCTATTCTTTGGATTTCACTTAAACTTGATGATTTAAGTAATGCCTCTAAATTACCTGAGTAGAACTCGAATTTCTTTGAAGGTGTCTCGAATATTGAATTGTATTTGTAAAATTCGTAGTCCGGTCCAACCAAGACACCATTAGTTCGGAAATCGTTCCAAGATATAAGGTTCTCGGTGCGGTATTTCACAAATCCTTCAGCACTATCGCCTATGTTTTCGAAAGATTGGGCTACACTACCGCCTATTTCACCGGCGATGTTAAAGATGATATCGCCTAAAGTCCTTGACTCATGTAACTTACTGACGACAGGCTGCTTTATCTTAACCTCTGTGAAACCGGAGCCAGGCGGGCAATGCTCATAAGCCCAATCTTCCAATAGAGTACATGCCGGTAGAACTATGTCGGCATATTCTGATACCTCTGTAAATGAAGGTGAAATGTGAATGTAGAATGGTACCTTGGCCATGGCCTCGTTCCAGCGTTCGGTACCAGGAGCTGACATATTAAAATTGTTATTAAAGCCGATAGCCATTTCGATGGGATAAAGTGTGTTGTCTATAATAGAATCAGCTACCTGATTAGTGACCACTTTAGCAGCGATGAATTTACCTTTTCCCCTGAGATCAATTGCATCTTTAGAATTACCGGTTTCTGCTATGGTATCCTTTACTATCGCTGGCATTTCACGATATTCAGGATATTCCTGATAAATTACTCCGCCAGGCACATCGATGCTTCCGACCAAGGCGTTAAGACAGAATATTGCATAGCTTGCATAAGATCCGTTAGGCCAGCATGTAGCGCCCCTGCCGCGCCACGCGATTGCAGGCTTGGACTCGGCAAATTCCCTGGCTATCTGGCGTATAACATCGGCATCAATGCCGGTAATAACTGCAGCCGACTCCGGGCTATACTGGCTGAGGACTAGGTTCTTGTATTCTTCAAAGCCGTTAGTCCAGTTGCTTATAAACTCTGAATCGTATAGCCCTTCATTTATAATTACATTTGCTATAGCCATGGCCAGGGCAGCATCGGTTCCGGGCTTTATCGGTATCCACTTATCGGCTTTAGCTGCAGTAACCGAATAGCGAGGATCGATTACCACTACTTTGGCACGAATAGCCCGTTCACGTCTTATCTTGCCCCACATCCTAAGGTTGCGTGCCAGCGGCTTTTGAGACTCTATTATGCTTGCACCGAAAGACAATATGTAATTGGTCTTCTCCAGATCATACGCACTAAGCGTATAGTGGCCGTCCGCCATCCATTCGCCGGCCTTCGCTGCCTCGTCATCCAGTGCATCACCGGTTATCAAGTTCGGGGTGCCGAATGCCACTGCGAATCTTTGAATTAGATCATCGTTGCTGCTGCTATTCAAACCATCGAGTATTAACAATTTATGGGGCTGTCCGGAGTCTCTGAGAGACTTTAACTTGCTGGATATTTCTACTAAAGCATCACCCCATGGAATAGGAGACCACTCAGGATCTATACCTTTACCTTTTTCCGGGTTATTGCGCTTCATAGGTGTCTGGATGCGATTGTGATCATACAGTACTTGAAGGCCGATCTTGCAACGCGGACACGTCTTTCCGTCTGATACTTTAGATAGCGTATTACCGGCTATTCTAACTGCGTTACCATTTTGAACCTTGACTCGCGTTGCGCAACGGGTGGGGCAATTCAAGCAGGAAGTTGAAATCCATTCCTCCGTAAATTCTTCATAGATATTTCCGGAAGGAGATAAAAAGTTAACATCGGGGCGTTTAAGGGCATAACCGGCTGTCAGGGCAGCGGTCGCAGCTGCCGAAACACCAAGAAAAGCCCTTCTGCTCAGTAATAAGCGTCCGGACTTTCCCTCTTTAATCTTTCTTATTCGATTGTTATCTTTTGACCCTAAGGTCGGTGATTCGCCATTGTTCTGTGTATCTGGTTCCTGTTTCATGAGATCTTTCTATCCTTAAGATTTGATAAAACCACCTCACACCAACGATACAAACTGCATAAAGTATAGCATATAAAAAATCGTGGCGCAACACATTTCAGTACTAATTGTTATTTATTTCACAAATCAATACGATTGCTTTCGCCCAGTGCGCTGACTATTCGAGCACAACTTCTCCGCTCTTTCCGCCGCTCTTTTTCACCAAGCGAATATTTTCTATCCTAATGCCTTTTTCGACCGCTTTACACATATCATAAATAGTTAGCGCAGTTACTGACACGGCAGTTAACGCTTCCATTTCTACACCTGTTTTACCGGTACACTTTACTTGGGCAGTAATATCTACACTATCTTTATTGAATGCGAAGTCGATTTTGACCTCATCAAGAATCAAAGGGTGACACATAGGAATGAGTTGTGAGGTGTTTTTAGCCGCCATAATTCCCGCAACCTGCGCTACTGTCAGCGCTCCTCCTTTTGGCAGCTTATCGTTTTTTAGCATTTCGAGGGTCGCAGTTTGCATTACAACACGGCCCTTTGCTATTGCCACCCTCTTTGTGACCGATTTATCGCTGACATCTATCATCCTAGTCTGCTCTGGCATTTTACCCTCCCAGTTGACACATCGCTCGTCCCTTTTGAGATTGTCCTTCTACAAATTTATGACGCTCTGGTTTGGCTTCAACAGCATGTAATAGTGATAGCTTGATATCGTTTAATGTTCCGCCATTCCGCAATACCGGCTTCAAATCTAACTCATGCTCGCTCATCAGACACGGCCGCAGCATTCCATCTACTGTGAGTCTTAATCTGTTACAGGAGGAGCAGAAGCACTCGCTCAGCGGGCTGATGAAACCTATCGTTCCGGTTGATCCTGGGAATTTAAAATATTTTGCGGGCCCATTGCCTTTGCTGGATGGGAAAGGTTCTAAAGTTCCGAGTATTTTAAAACGCTCCAATATCTCGCTTATTGGGAGGAAAGAGAATTTCATATTATCAACGAACGGCATGGGCTCTATAAAGCGAACATGCCAACCTTTATCGATGGAAAGACGAGCGAAATCCGTAACCTCATCATCATTTATACCTCTAATTACCACCATGTTGATTTTAACTGGATCAAGCCCTATTTCTTTTGCAAATTCGATACCTTCTATGGCATCGTCGAGTCGGCCTTTGCGTGTAATGTATTCATATCGGTCTTTTTTCAGTGAATCAAGGCTGATGTTTACCCGTTTCAATCCAGCGTCTTTTAATTCAGATGCATACTGCTTCAATAGAGTTCCATTTGTTGTTAAAGCTATATCGTCTATGCCTTTAATTTTAGAAAGCATTTTTATTAAATCGGTCAGACCTAATCTGACCAGGGGTTCCCCGCCGGTTAAGCGCAGTTTATTAATTCCTATGGCAGCTGCCGCTTGAGCAACGGCTACAATCTCTTCGTACCGAAGAACCTCGCTATGAGGTAGGCTTTTTACCCCTTCAGAAGGCATACAATAAATACATCGAAGGTTACATCGGTCGGTAACTGAGATCCTGAGATAGTCAATATGTCGGTTAAAAGTATCGGAAATCTCTACCATATATATTAATTATATCCTATTGCTGTAGCGCTTTGCGTGCTTCCTCAGCAGCTTGCCCTCTATGGCTTATGACGTTCTTTTCGCTCATTGAGAGCTCGGCCATGGTCTTATGCAGATCCGGGAGGTAGAATACAGGGTCATAACCGAAGCCGTTATCACCTAGAGGCTTAAATGTTAAAATCCCGCGGCATTGCCCCTGGCAGATTTGAACTTTGCCGTCGGGGTAGGCTATGGCAATTACGCATCTGAACTGAGCGAGGCGTTTTTCCCATGGCACATCGACTAGTTTGTTAAGTAAAAAATCGATGCGTTCTTTGTCTGAGGCGCCTTCACCGGCATATCTTGCTGAACGCACACCGGGCTCGCCGCCCAGTGCATCGACCTCAAGCCCGGAATCATCGGCGATAGTGGTCAGTCCACTCAGCTCGGCATATCGCCTGGCTTTTAAGATGGCATTCTCTTCAAATGATGTTCCCGTTTCCTCTACCTGTTCACTGATGTGCATGTCTTCAAGAGAAACAATCCGATAGGGTATACCTTGCAGAAGTTTGGCATACTCCTTTACCTTAGCCCGGTTATTCGTGGCTAAAAGAATCTTCGGTTTACTCAATGTTGAAAAATCTCCTGAGGATCTTTTACTGTTTAATACTCGATTCCTTTTCTTGCTTCTATTCCCCTGCGATATGGATGTTTTATCTCATCCATATTTGTGACCAGATCCGCTTTATCTATTATTCTCTGGTCGGCATAACGCCCTGTTAAAACAAGTTCAACTCCAGACGGCTTATTGACTATAAGTTCGAGTACGTCTTTTACGTCGATAAGTTTCCAGGCAGAC
>CAYGXY010000033.1:0-3180 GCA_964354045.1 uncultured Dehalococcoidales bacterium | reverse complement strand
ACACCCCGATACGGGCAAAACGGAGCTTGAGAGCGCCCGCAGGCCGAACCTCGACCGGCTGGCCAGGGACGGCATCTGCGGTATGAGCACGACCGTCAGCGCCGGCATCACACCCGGCAGCGCGCCCGGGCATCTGGCCATATTCGGATACAACCCGCTCGAACCTAAATACCAGATAGGACGCGGCGTGTTGGAGGCTCTAGGAATCGGTTTCGATTTAAAGGATGGGGACCTGGCAATCAGGGGCAATTTCTGCGCCATCGATAAAGCCGGCCTGATAACCGATCGCAGGGCGGGTCGCATCCCGACGGAAAAGTGCGATGAGCTATGCGCAAAGCTGAGCAAGATCAAAGTAAAGGGAGTCGAGACCTTTGTCCGACCGGTCAAAGAGCACCGTTTCGTGCTGGTTTTTCGCGGGAAGAAGTTTTCTTCCGATATCAGTGACACCGACCCGCAGAAGCTGGGGGCAGCGCCGTTGACGGCAGTGCCGAATCAATCCAGCGCTAAAGCTACCGCCAACACAGTGAACGAGTTTCTTGAGAACGCACGGAAAGTCCTGGCCGATGAGCACCCGGCGAACATGGTGCTGCTGCGCGGCTTCTCCAAATATCCGCCGGAAGTGCCGCCGATGTCCGAGGTATTCAAACTCAAGCCGGCGGCCATCGCCGTCTATCCCATGTACCGCGGGCTGGCAAAGGTTGTTGGCATGGACATACTGCAAGCGGGCAACACGATAAAGGATGAATTCTCCGCCGTCGCCAAGCACTACGATAAATACGATTTTTTCTTCATTCACATCAAAGGCACCGATAGCGCCGGAGAGGATGGCGACTTCGCGCGCAAGGTCAGCGTCATTGAAGAGGTCGACCGCGAGCTGCCTAGAATGCTCAATCTCAAGCCGGATGTCATCGTTGTCACCGCCGATCACTCCACTCCCGCTTTGCTCAAAGGCCACAGCTGGCATCCCGTGCCGTTCCTGCTGCATTCAAAATGGTGCCGCCGCGACAGCGTCCAGGAGTTCTCCGAGAGCGCCTGCGCCCATGGAGCGCTGGGCGTCTTTCCCGCAACGGATATCATACCGCTGGCGCTGGCCAACGCACTCAAGCTGGATAAATATGGAGCGTAGTATGAGAAAGCTATTGATCGCCGGCAACTGGAAGATGAACACGACGCTGATGGAGGCCGTAGACCTCGTGAACGAAATGAAGGAGCCGCTCGATCGTATCAACGGCGTTGACAAGATCGTCTGCCCTCCGTTCATCTCGATAGCTGTGATCTCCGAGATCCTCATGGATTCGTCCATCAAGGTCGGAGCGCAGAATATGTATTTCAAGGAGAAGGGCGCATTCACAGGCGAGATATCGCCGGCAATGTTAATCGACATTTGCGAATACGTTATAATCGGACATTCAGAACGAAGGCAATATTTCAATGAGACTGACGAGACAGTGAATAAGAAGGGCAGGGCAGCGCTCGATGCCGGCCTCAAGCCGATCATATGCGTCGGCGAAAACCTGGAGCAGAACAAAGCCGGGGAAACAGAAAAGATCGTAACAGGCCAGCTAAAGAGAGCCCTCGACGACATCAGCTATTCACACGCAATCGTAATCGCCTATGAGCCGATCTGGGCTATTGGCACAGGCAAAGCGGCCACGGGAACAGATGCCAATACTACCATCAAAATTATCAGAAACACGATAGCCGACATATACAACGGAAGGGCAGCTCAGGACATGCGCATCTTGTATGGAGGCAGCGTGACCGCCGCCAACATCGGCGAATTCATCAGGCAACCTGAGATCGACGGCGGACTGGTAGGCGGCGCAAGCCTGAAATCAGCAGAATTCATCAGCATGGTGGAGCAGGCAGCATCGATCCGCAAATGAACCGCATCATAACCATCGTGGGACCCACCGCAACGGGTAAGAGCGCTTTAGCTATCCAATTGGCGCTGGCCCTCGGCGGCGAGATAGTGAGCGCGGACAGCCGCCAGGTGTACAGGTACATGGACATCGGCACCGCCAAGCCGAGTCTCGAAGACCGAGCTGCGATCCCGCACCATCTTATTGACATAATCTATCCAGATGAGAATTTCACGCTCGCAACCTATCAAGAGCTGGCCTTTCAAGCAATAGCGGACATCCAGCACCGGGGCAAGCTGGCGCTTCTGGTGGGAGGCAGCGGCCTGTACGTGCGGGCCGTGACCGGAGGGCTCAGCATCCCCAAGGTCGCGCCTGACCCCGAGCTGAGACGCAGGCTCGAAAAGAGGGCCGAGCAAGAAGGTTATCAGGTTTTATACAGCGAGCTGCAAAAGCTTGACCCGCAAGCCGTTGAGAAGATCGACCCGCGCAACGTCCGCCGCGTGATACGGGCGCTGGAGGTCTGTATCACCGCAGGCGTCCCATTCTCGCAACTCAAGCGCTCGTCGCCCGAAGTGCCGGCACTGACAATCGGCTTGACTACTACAGTGAGGGAGGATTTATACAAAAGGATCGACTCAAGGGTCGATGACATGATAGAGCGCGGGCTGGTCGATGAGGTTAAATGGTTGATCGACCGCGGTTATTCTCCCGATCTCCCTGCGATGTCCGGCCTTGGCTATAAGCAGATCGTGTCTTACCTCAAAGGAGAAACCAGCCTTGAGGAAACTGTACAGCGTATCAAGTTCGAGACTCATCGTTTCGCACGGCACCAGTACGCATGGTTCCGGCCCAAAGACGAACATATACACTGGTTCGACATCAGGGAGGAACCTCTGGAATCAATCCGTAGCCTAATAGTGATTTCCTGAAAAAGAAGTGTCCTTCCGCGGAAGGACCGGGGTTTTAGGGGTGTCCCCTAATTCATTTAATCTTCCCCCAAGAATGGGGGATTATAGGGGGTTGATAAAGCACAGAGGTTTCATATCCTAGTTCGCAAGTGATGAAGATGACAGCCAACATTGATATCCCCAGTTCTAAGAGCCAGCCTTTGATGCTATACTAAAGTCGAGGTTAACTCAAGAGGTGCGGGACGTGATAATGTCATCATCTGGCTTGACCGGATGATCCATGTGTAGGGGCACATCGTGATGTGCCCTTTCTGGATTGCCCGATCAAGTCGGGCAATGACGGCTGAAATACAGGGGGTTGACCACAACTTAATCATGAGCACTATCAAATTCGCCAAGATGCAGGCCAC
>CAYGXY010000032.1:0-3690 GCA_964354045.1 uncultured Dehalococcoidales bacterium | reverse complement strand
AAAAGACCGCCCGGTCTGTAATCGGGCGGTCTTTTTATTTAGCTATTAAATTGTTTTTCTACTTTACCAGCTCTTTAACTTTATTAGTGAAAGCGGGCAGGATCTTGTTATAGTCGCCGACAACTCCGAAGCGAGCCTCTTTGAAGACGTTGGCCTCGGCGTCTTTGTTGATGGCAACGATGTTCTTGGAACCGCTGCATCCCGCCATATGCTGGCTGGAGCCTGATATGGCCACTGCTATGTACAGTGTCGGGCTCACGATCTTTCCGGTGAGACCGATCTGGATGGAAGGTGATACCCAGCCGTTGTCGCACGGAGGCCTGCTGGCCCCGACCGCAGCTTTGAGAGCGGCTGCCAGCGGTTGGAGCAGCTTGAAGCCGTCGGGTCCGGCAAGGCCGCGTCCGCCTGCAATGATCACATCGGCATCCTCCAGCTTGATACCGGCGACCTGTTCCTTCTTGGTGTCTGTCAGTTTCATCTTGAGCTTGGAAGCATCGAGCCCTGCCGGTATGTTCACTACTTCGCCTGTGCGCGAATCACTTTTATTTTTAGGGTCCATGACCTTAGCTCTGACGGCGGCCATCTGCGGCTTCGCCTTTTCGCAGACGTATACGCCTCGCGCGTTGCCTCCGAATACGGGGCGGGTCATGAGTAGGAGCTTTGAGCTGGCATCGATCTCCAGTTTAACGCAGTCCATGGAGACCGCAGTGCCCAGCCTGAAAGCAAGCCGTGGTGCCAGGTCGCGTATTATAGGAGTCATTCCCATGAGCAGGATGTTCGGGGTGACCTGCTTCACGACCTTTTCCATAACACTTACATAAGCATCGTTGGTATAGTTCTTCAGTGTTGCATCATCTACTACAAACACCTTGTCAGCGCCATAAGCGATGCCGTCTTTGGCACAAGCGCCGACGCCGCTTCCCACCAGGACGAGCATGAGCGGCTCACCGAGGGTATCGGCCAGGCCGCGCCCGCCGCCGAGAAGCTCTAAGGTGCTTGGAGCCAGTTTGCCATCGATTACTTCGCCGAAAATCAATACGCCTTTATTATCAGCCATTTAGCATTACCTCCCTTAGATTAACCTAGCTTCTCTTAGTTTCAGTGCGAGGGCCACGCCGGCCTCCTCTGGTGTATCTGCCGATATGATCTCGCATTTCCCTTCCTTGACCGGCTGGAATAGCTTCATTAATTTTGCTTTTGCTCCGGCTGCGCCGCATTTTGCAGCATCAGCGCCGATGTCGGAAGCCTTCCAGTTGATGGGCTGCTTCTTAGCTGCGGCCATGATCCCCTTCAGCTTGGGATATCTTGGCTCGCCCAGTTCGTTGGATACCGAGATCAGCATTGGTGCGGTGGATTCTACAATCTCGTAACCATCAGTGATCACACGCTCTGTGGTCACCTTTCCGCCGGCAAAGTCAACTTTCTTTGCTGGCGTAATGCTTGGTATTCCGAGGATCTCCGCTATGCCTGCTCCTACCTGTCCGGCATCCCAGTCTGCTGCCTGGCGTCCGCAAAAAATAAGGTCGAACTGGCCGACCTTCTTAATTGCCATTGCTAGAGCGTACGCTGTGGAGTGGCTGTCGCCGCCGTCAAAGGCCGGGTCCTGGAGCAGGATCAGATCATCGGCACCCATGGACAACGGTTTCTTGATTACGTCCATGACAAAATTCTTACCCAAGCTTATTACGGTAATCTTACCGCCTTGGGCGTCTTTGATCCGGAGTGCTGCCTCAACTGCCTGTTCGTCGAAGGGACTTACTACTTGTGAAACCCCTTGCGCAGGTACCATCGTCTTTGCCGCTTCGTCAATTTTGAAGCTGCTCGAAGGAGCCTCTGGATCTGCTATTTGCTTCACGCAAACGATCATATTGGGCATAGTTACCCCCCTTTCCCAGTCTTGTTTTGCGCGACTTTAAATTTATCATGTGGCGGGATGGTGTGTCAAGCTGGGCTCATTCTTTTATGGATTAAAATTTATTGCGCTTGACAAGGGGCGGTAAAACATGATACTTTTATATAAAATCAGGGAAAAATTTGATATTATAGTATACTATAATAGTATAGTTATACATATTTAATAAATTTAGGAGCGATTGTATGAGCAATAGTAACTTAATGACAACGAAAGAGGCAGCGGAATATTTAAAACTCAATTACATGACCGTGTACAAGTTGGCGCAGCGGGGGCGTATTCCCGCATCAAAGATAGGTGGGAACTGGAGATTCAGGAAAGACCTGCTGGACGATTGGCTTGAGAAGCAGGCCAAGGTGGTTGAAGGTAATGTCCTTGTCGTTGATGATGACCCCGGCATACTGGAGATGCTCAGTGAGGTTATTTCACGTAAGGGGTTCAGGGTTGTTGCTGTATCGAGCGGTGAGCAAGCCCTGCAAGAGGTAGCTAAGCAGCATTTCGATTTGGTTTTCCTTGACCTTGTGCTGCCTGGTATGAGTGGAGTGGAGACCCTATCTGCGATCAAGGAGAAAGACAAGAAAGCGGTAGTAGTTATAGTTACCGGTTACGGTGATGATCCCATGGCATTGAATGCCATGTCATTAGGCCCGCTGTTCCTTGTGCGGAAGCCGTTCCGTGTTGGTGACATTGTTGAAGTGCTTAACGCCGTAATTAAGGTAAGGTAATAAAAAATTAAATAAATTAGTGTCATACAGTGTGAAATAAAGATTTTTGCTTCTAGTTTGTAGATAGGCCATCCATCAACGCGGGGTGGCCTTTTGATTTTAATGGTGAGCAACATATTTAAGGGATTTGACACATGACCGTTTTAAGTAGTAGATTTTAGTGCTCATTCAAGTGCTATTTGATCAATACCTATGTTGAGAGGTGCGATATGAGGGATTCGGAAAAAAGCAAGGGACAGCTTATCAAGGAGTTGGATGGTCTCAGGGCGCGTGTCGCTCAAATGGAGATACGCCAAGCGGACGACAGAAAAACATTGAAAGCCCCGTGGGGCTCAGAAGAAGTATTAAGCGCGGTTTTCAGTTCCGTTATGGATGGTATTGTAGTTACCGATCTGGAGGGCCGGATTGCAGAAGTCAATGATGTTCTGGTGGAAAACTCTGGTTACAGTAAAGAAGAAACAATAGGAAAAGAAGCGTTCATATTTTTCTCTGAGGAAGAACGGGAGTTAGCGAGGAATAATCTGCTGGGTCTATTGCTTCCGGGGCGGGTTTCGACCAAATTTGAATATACTTTTCTGAATGCGCTGGGTAAAAGGTATCCAGTTGAAGTTAACATATCTGTTATACACGATGGTTTTGGGAATCCCTTCGGCTTCGTCGGTGTCATAAGGAATATTACTGAGCGTACGCAAGTTGAGCACGAGTTAAAGAGGCAGCACGATGAACTTCTGTTGATACTGGATTCTGTGCCAGCACTTATTTACTACAAGGACAAGGAAGGCAGGCTTCTGAATATGAACAAGGCCACAGCCAGCCTTACCAGGGTTCCCAAGGATAAATTGCTGCATAAGACCATGTCACAGCTTCTGCCTGATACCGCTGACAGATATCACAAGGATGATATGGAGGTGATCACATCGGGCAAGGCGAAGATGAATATAGAGGAGCCGTTGGAGCTTCCTGATATGAAGAGGTGGCTCAAGACAGATAAATTGCCGATAAAGGATGAGAACGGGAATGTAACCGGTCTTATAGGGTTCTCGGTGGATATTA
>CAYGXY010000031.1:0-2743 GCA_964354045.1 uncultured Dehalococcoidales bacterium | reverse complement strand
GGACAGTGACGTGGTTTCTGAACCGGTGCGCCACAGTGACGGCAGAAATCAGGATTTCCAAAGATCGGGCTGCTGCACTTCGGGCATGTTCGTTCTGAAACCAGGGATTTTCCGCAGTTACGGCAGAATTGGGGGGTTCCTATAACAGGGGACTTGCAATGGGGGCAGGTTCGCAGACAAGCCAGATCAGCGCCGCATACACATCGTTTTGTTGTGGACAGGACGCTTACCCCGCACGAAGGGCATTTAATATACTTTCCCGTTTTTGCATTGCCAGTGTCCATGCCTGTCCCCGGGATGGTCCCTGTCAATGTAATCTTTATGGTGAGGTAATAATTCTAACGAATGGGAAATTTAATGGGAAGAGTGTGGATATCCCGTTGCTCTGACAGGATAATGTTTCACGAGGGGAACCGGGCAAGTCGGTTGAATAGGTAGAAATAGTCATTATTAACTACATTTAAACAGGAATCCCCATCAAATATTATCTTCCTACCTTTACGAGAAGAATACACCCACCACGACCTTCCCCTTCTTTCCACCTTGGACATTCTTCTTTAATGCAAGGCACCAGGGCCAAATTATGATCCGGCTTTAAGTAATTGTCAATTATCGAATTATTCTTTCAGCACCAGTAAGTTTCCATAATCCCAGTTTTTTCACCATGTTCTGATAACGTGATGGTCAGGGGGTAGTGAAATTGAAAATACCAAATAAAAAAATATATCGTTACTCAAATGTAAGTGCCTGACATGAAATACTATAAATGTGCCTTTATAATTGGATTAATGATTCTTCTAATTTGTATGGCAGGATGTACATCAAGTGTTCCTTCTATACAACCTCCTGAAAATAAATTGTCAATGATTGAACCATCCGACATGGCATTACAGCTTTCAGATATCCCCGGGAATTTTACTTTAAAGGAAAGGTCCGAAAGGGTTGGTTCGGATGTTAGTCAATGGGGTCGTGATCATGGTTGGATAGAGGGTTATTATACAATCTTTCAAAAAGTTGATCTGTCTCAATCATCGGGAACGGTCATTGAACAGAGGATCTCTGTTTATCCCATCGAAAATATTTCTATGGTCTTACCATATATACACAACGATTTTAAAAATTTGACGGATGTAACTGTAGATGAATTATTAAAACCAAACATTGGAGATTCAGCGAGGGCATTTAGACTTACTAATAAAACTGATAACACAAAAATATACGTAATAGCTTTTGTTAATAAGGACATTTATGAGAATTTGGTAATGGGCGGAACAGTAACAGATTACGAATCTCTCAAACAATTGGCAACTATTGCAGCTGCAAAAATAAAATAAATTTTCAGAAAGGCAGATATCGCGCTGCCCCTTATCCGCCAACAGAACGCGAATATGAACTTCATAAGACTTTTAACATTTCTGGGAGTGCAGAGTTTTATTAAAAGAATATACTTATCGTATGAACCGGTAATCACACAATACTCAATATGAGGGACTGAAATGGCAAAGTTATGTCCAAATTGTGGAAAAAATACACCAGATGGCAAATTCTGTGAACATTGTGGGACAGCCCTTCCTGTTACATCAGCTACAGATCAATTACCTATATCTCAACCAGCACCAACCCAACAATCCGTACAACCAGAATGGAATATTCCCCCAACGAAAAAGGAAAAGGAAATTGCCGCTGTCCATACATCTGCACAGCAACCGCAAGGGTCTACAACTGAAAGAACGACGAAAAAGAGATCTACTGTTGAATGGGTTGCTATTTGTGGTGGGGTGATAATTCTCCTGATAATTATTGTCAGTATAATCGGTTATGCAGGTTTAGGTGCATCATACTCAAACCCGCCACGAACGACATATACAACACAATCAGCGGTATCCTCAGTTAGTGGGGATACAGCAGCACTTGCTAAAATGACTGAGATGGATGCTTGGATTTCACTTACCGTTCAAGATTTTGGTGACGCTGCAGGTTCACAGGATACCGTAAAAATTCGTATCAACGCTGCCCTTTTGAGGACGTATATTGATCAAAATCTTCCAGAAATGAGGCAACTTGCTGCGGGTGCTACAACAAAGAAATCTGCGGCACAAGAATATATTGCCGTCCTTGAAGATGTACGGACTGCATCAGATCTGTGGATTCAAGCAATAGACAAAATTAATTCTGGGGATATTGATGGAGGCACTGACTTGTGGTTTGAGGGCAACTCGTACCTGTATAAAGCAACAGTGCATTATGATAAGGTCAAAGTGCTTCAGAAGTAAAAAAAATATTTTAATGAATCAGTTTTTTTTTGGATGCAAATGCACCCCAGTCTGTTATTTTCCACCAGAATGCGAATTGTGGTTCATTATTGAGTGTAGTTCAATACCTGCCTTGCTTTCCTCCCCCTTTACGAGAAGGCGGGAATTATCCGAACAACTTAAAATGAGATTGTATATGGGATTGACAGAAATCCCGGACGAGCTCATCCAGAAGGCTGAAATTATCGTGCACCAGGTGAGCATAGGATTCAGGAACATCGGATAAGGAGGAAGGAGGGTCTGTCATTGCATTTCCCATAGTGAATATCTGTATTGAGGGGAGAGGATCTCCCAAAATGTGGTTTTCGCAGTGTTTTCGCAGTGTATTTACCTCTGATTTTGTGAGAGTATACATCAAAGCAAACCTATATCAGTAAAAAAAATAATGACAATCCTTGATGGGATTATTCGATAGAATGAGAAAAACACCT
>CAYGXY010000030.1:0-3243 GCA_964354045.1 uncultured Dehalococcoidales bacterium | reverse complement strand
GCGGCGTTTGCGGAGATTTGCAGGAGAAGTGTCGACTTGCCGATGCCGGGGTCGCCGCCGATGAGGACCAGTGAGCCGGGGACGATGCCTCCGCCGAGCACCCTGTCGAATTCCGCGATCTTCAGCGAGAATCGCGGTTTTTCCTCTTTGGATACATTACATAATTCTTGAGGGGCACTTGTAGAGCGGGAGCTGCTGGAGCGCTTAGAGGAAACGTGCAGGGTTTCGACGTAAGTGTTCCAGCCTTCACAGGCGGGGCAATGCCCCAGCCACTTTGCGCTTTCTTTCCCGCATTGCTCGCAGACGAATATCTTGCGCCCTTTGTCCATGGGCCCATTATACATTAGACATCGGCGTGTCTCAACGCGAAAATAAAATCAGCTTTGAAAGCGATGCCTCCAAAGCTGATTGATCGTAAGTGTATCGTATTTATTTTCTTGACTTCGCCGGCTGCAGCGTACGGGTAACGATTCTGCCGTCCTCAACGTCGATGGTTATGGTGTCTCCAGGGCAGAACTCTCCGCGCAGAAGCTGTTCGGAAAGAGGGTCTTCCACAAGATCTTGAATCACACGGCGCAGCGGACGAGCTCCAAATACCGGATCAAAACCTTTTTCACCGAGGAGGTTTCTAGCTGCATCAGTAGCTTCAAGTTTCATGGACTTATCGGTAAGCTCTTTTTGTACATCCTTCAGCATAAGGTCGACGATCTTATTGATATGGTCCTTGTTCAGAGCATGGAAAACTATGGCTCCATCGATGCGGTTGAGGAACTCCGGACGGAAGAATCGCTTCATTTCCTCCAGCACCTTTTCCTTCATCCGCTTATATGATTGCGCCTGGGTTTTGGTCTCATCCGCCTTCGTGGAAAATCCCAGGGTGGAATCACGCCTGATCAGCTCCGCTCCGATGTTGCTGGTCATGACGATAATCGTGTTGCGGAAATCCACACGTCTGCCCTTTGCATCGGTGAGGTGTCCGTCGTCGAATAAATGTAAAAGTATATTGAACACATCGGGATGTGCCTTCTCGATCTCATCGAGCAGTACAGCAGAATAACCCTTGCGTCTGACCGCCTCGGTAAGCTGTCCGCCTTCGTCGTATCCGACGTATCCCGGAGGTGCTCCGGTAAGGCGGGCCACTGCGTGCTTTTCCATGAATTCCGACATATCGAGCCTGATAAGCGCATCCTGGCTGCCGAACATGAATTCGGAAAGAACTCGCACAAGCTCGGTCTTGCCTACGCCGGTAGGGCCGAGGAAGATGAAACTTCCTATCGGGTGTCTCGGGTCTTTAAGTCCGGCCCTGGCGCGCCGCACGGATTTAGCTATTGCAGTGATCGCTTCATCCTGCCCTACGATGCGCTGGTGCAGTACTTCTTCCATCTGTAATAGTCTGGTAGTTTCGTCTTTAGCCATGCGTGTCACCGGTATGCCGGTCCACATGCATACCACCTCGGCAATGTCGTCCTCTTTGACTTCAGGCTTCTCCTGGGCTACCTGCTCCTGTTCCCATTGACTTTGTTCAGTGCTTATCTTGTCAGTAAGATCAAGCTCGCGGGAACGGAACTCTGCGGCCTTGTCGTATTGCTGAGCTGCTATGGCCGATTCTTTATCTTGGCGAAGCGCATCAAGGTCCTTCATCGTCTCCTTTAATTTCGGGGGCGGATTCTTGAAATTCTTGATGCGCACCCTTGACGACGCTTCGTCGATTAGGTCGATAGCTTTGTCCGGGAGATGGCGATCAGGTATGTATCTTGCTGCCAGAGTAGCTGCAGCAAGTATCGCTTCGTCGCTTATAATGAGCTGGTGATGATCTTCGTAACTGGATTTTATCCCTTGTAGGATTTTTATCGTTTCCTCTACTGTAGGCTCCTCGACTTTTATAGGCTGGAACCTGCGTTCGAGTGCGGCATCCTTTTCCAGATGCTTTCTGTAGTCGTCGGCCGTGGTAGCGCCGATGCACTGCAGTTCGCCGCGCGCCAGCGGTGGCTTGAGTATGCTGGAAGCATCGATGGCGCCCTCCGCTGCCCCGGCACCTACTATCGTATGTATTTCATCGATGAACAGGGTGCAGTTGCCGGCGGTTTTTATTTCCTCGATGACCTTTTTTAATCTCTCTTCAAATTCGCCGCGGTATTTAGTGCCCGCCACCAGCGAACCGATGTCAAGCGCCAGAAGCCTTCTGTCATGTAAAGTAGCCGGCACCTCATTATTGGCGATACGATGGGCTAAACCCTCTACTATGGCGGTTTTGCCCACACCAGGCTCGCCTATCAGACAGGGATTGTTCTTCCTACGCCTGCTCAATATCTGGATAACGCGCTCTATTTCTTTATCACGCCCGATGACAGGATCCAGTTTGCCGGCACGGGCTGCGGCTGTAAGATCGACACTCAACTGGTCCAGGGTGGGGGTTCTTGTTGCGGGACGGGCCGCGCCCGCCTGGGCCTGCTGCTGCGGCATGTTTTGGCTCAGAAGACGCACCGTCTCAGCGCGTACTTTTTCTAATGTTACTCCCAATCCTTCAAGTGCGCTCGCGGCTATGCCTTCGCCCTCGCGCAGCAATCCCAGAAGGAGGTGTTCAGTCCCGATGTAGTTATGATGTAGTCGCCTGGCCTCGTCGACTGCCAATTCTATGACACGCTTGGCTCTGGGGGTAAGACCGACCTCACCGGAGACCGTCCTCTCTCCCTTTCCCATGGATGACTCAACAGTCTGGCGTACCCGCTCCAATTCCAAACCAAGGTTAACCAGTACCTTTGCGGCTACACCATCGCCCTCTCTGACAAGGCCAAGCAGTATATGTTCTGTTCCAATGTAGTTGTGGTTAAAACGCTGTGCTTCCTCTTGGGAGAGGGTTAAGACTTTTCGGGCTCTTTCGGTAAATTTTTCGAATCTGCTGGACATCTCTCCCTCCGGATTTATATATGAGGGTTGAATATTTATTATGTTTATATTTTAACATATGGCTATGCAAAAGGAAACAAGAGCCTTCGTAGAAAGATAGGGAGTGTCTTTACATGTTCCCGCTTTGGTAATAAAATACAATTCGTACGCGGGTGTAACTCAGCGGTAGAGTGCTTGCTTCCCAAGCAAGGAGTCGTGGGTTCGAATCCCATCACCCGCTCCACGTTTATCCCTCATGTCGCCGCGAGATTGCTCGTCTGTAGCTTAAGTTCCTAATTGCTCTGCGAATGCGGAAGAACAAAGGGTTGTTTCAAACGACGTTCATTGGGGATATTT
>CAYGXY010000029.1:0-2936 GCA_964354045.1 uncultured Dehalococcoidales bacterium | reverse complement strand
TCACGAGCACATCGGGCTTGAAGGCCTTGATGAGCGGCGGCACGATCTCCCTGAAGGCCCACAGGTAGATCTCGTCATCCGTCTTGGGGAACAGCGGTATGTTTACGCTGTATCCCTTGCCGGCGCCGTTGCCGGTTTCCTCCGTATCGCCCGTCCCGGGGAAGAGGTACCTTCCCGATTCATGCAGCGATATGGTGAGCACCTCGTTGCTTTCATAGAAGGCGTTCTGCACGCCGTCGCCGTGATGGGCATCGATATCCACGTAGGCTACGCGGTATCCCTGGTTGACGAGGTGTTTTGTGACTATAGCGGCGTCGTTGAAGATGCAGAAACCGGAGGCGCGCGCGGGCATGGCATGATGCAACCCGCCTGAGATATTGAAGGCCACATCGGCCCTGTCGCTGGTCACCAGGTCGGCAGCGGCTAGGGATGCGCCCACCACCAGAGCGGATACTTCGTACATACCGTTATAAGGAGGATTGTCGCCATAGTGGCTTATGTTGTAGTCCAGTGCGTCCCTGCGGTCGCTGCCGATGCTGAGATCGCGAACGGCGGAGACATAATCGGGATTGTGAAATAAAAGCAGGTCGGCCTCCTCGGCCATCCTCGGTTGCACCGGTTTTGAATCATCGAATGCGCCGTAGCCCTTGAGCAGCTCGTAGGTCAGCTGAAGGCGGCCGGGCTTGAATACGTGGTCGTCGCGCAGGACGTGCGCCGACTGTATCTCGTCGTAAACAAATGCGGCTCTCCTCATCCTTCCACCTCCATCAGCATTTCCAGTTCCCGGTTCATATGTTCCCAGTGGGTCCCCCGCCAGTATATGCGCCCGCAGGCCGGGCATTGATGGTATTGAGTTTGTGTTTTATATACATAGGGCGGGACCAGGTCACGCACCTCTTCCCTGCCCCTGGGAACGAGCGGCACGTTGCATTCCAAACAGAGCGTGAACTCGCGGTTGCGATCCAGTTTCATCTCCGTTATCACCTGCCGCATCTGCTCCTTCGGATCATCCTCTGAAGTAAGCAGGGCCCTGACCTTGCCGCTGGTGACGGGGCGCCTGAGCATGATCTGGGTATCCCTGGTAAGGAGCACGCGCTCCTCTTTTAAACCGATGTCGACGAATACGCCGTCATCGATGTCGCTCATGAATATGGTATCATAGCCCAGCATCCGCAGCCAGCGCGCCAGTTTTCCCACGTTTGCATCCACTATGAATTTAGGCCTCGATTCATTAGATGACAACTCGCATACCCTCGTATCCGCAGGTAATTTCTGTGCTCAGTTCCTCTGCGACGCGGGATATCTCCTTCTGGATATCGTCCTCCAGGTGCGGGCTGATGTGGATAACGATCACGGGCGGTATGTATTTGTGGATTCTCTTAAAGGCCAGCAGTTCCTCTTTCAGCAGTTTTGGCGTGAGGTGCCGCGATTCCCTGGCCGCGCTTTCGTACATGTCAGGCACTGTGACTTCAGTAACGATAAGACGGGGTGAAAGTTCCTTCCATGTCGATGTGGGATTCCTGTACGTATCCCCGGTATATACAAGGCTCTTTTTATCCGCGCTGGTAATCTGGTATCCCACCGCAGGGACGCCGTGATTCACCAGGAATGGCATAACTGAATAACCCCCTACCGTGAAGGCTTTGCCCGGCGCGACGGGGTGAAATCTGAACGCAGGCTTGTCGGGTGAAGGCCTGCAGGTGAAGTCCGGGTACAGTACGCCGTTGAGTATGTGATTGGAGACAGTCTGCAGGGTGCTGTCAAGTCCATAGACAGACAGCGGGCCGGAAACATAGAAGTTCATGCCGAGGGTGGCCAGGTCCCTGATGTGGTCGAAGTGGTGGTGCGTGATGAGCACGGCCTTGAGATGGTGCTGCTCTTCGATGGACAGCGCAGAGGTCAGCCCTCCGGCGTCGATGGCGAGGACGCGGTCGACCAGCAGGCAGGTAAGCCTGGCACTCTCGGATTCGCAGTTATGGGCTCCAAGGATTTCAAGTTCCATAACAGATTGTCCAAACCCCCTGAATCCCCCATACGTTGGGGGACATTGAAAAGATTTAGGGGACACCCCTAATACCCCGATCCTTCCGCGGAAGGATACCTCTTTTTTAAAGTTGTCGTCGGGTCGGGCGATAGATTACCGAACCCCCTGTTAGTCCCCCATACTTTGGGGGACATTGGAAATTGGGGGGTACCCCCCAAACCCCCAGCAGGAGAGATTCTCTCCTGCACCTCTCTTACTGTTGTTCGCTGGCTTTGCGACGGCTCAATAAACTGAACGGGAAGACGAGTAGCGGGTTGAAGTTGGTCTTGTAGTCGTAGGTGTCGATGCCCTCTTTCTTCTTGAGGTATCCTACTATCATATATGTAAACGGGGTCGCCAGCGCCTCATACCCCGTCTTGACCAGCCAGTGCGTAACCACCATCGTTCCAAGAGCGCCCCACCCCATGGTGCCGGAGAAGGCGATCAGGATGAAGACGCCGGAATCGAGCAGCTGCCCCACCAGCGTTGAGCCGATCGTGCGCGTCCAGAGCCACCGTCCCCTGGTGGCGATCTTCATCTTGGCCAGCACGAAAGAGTTGGTGAACTCGCCCAGCAGGTAGCCGGCGAATGAGGCCGCGAGGAGCCGCGGCGTATATCCCAGTATCGTCTGGTAGGCGTCCTGATTCCCCCAGAAGGGCGCCGACGGCAGCAGGCCGCCGAGCCACATGGCGAGCACAGCGAACAGGTTGCACAGGAAGCCCAGCCAGATGACCTTCCTCGCGGTGCGGTAGCCGTAGACCTCGGTGAGGACGTCGCCGAAGATATAGCTGATGGGGAATATGACTATGGCCGCGGGCAGGTTGAGCCCGGCCACGCGTATGACCTTGACGGCGATGATGTTAGATATCACCAGGCAGGTGATGAAAACGCCCGTGACCACTATGAACCTGGC
>CAYGXY010000028.1:0-3698 GCA_964354045.1 uncultured Dehalococcoidales bacterium | reverse complement strand
AGGCATGTTACGGCGTCAGGGTTAGAATTATCCTGGCCTGCTCGGGGTATCTGGCGATGAACCGCAACTCGTCGTCTGTTAATGGTTTCTGGGTGTGGGCGCTGGCGAACTGGACCAGTTCCAGTATGCGCTTTGCGCTTTCGTTGTCCGCAAAGGTAACGCCGATTTTCTCGTAGACGTAGCGAAAGCCTGCTACCCCGCCGAACTCGCCGGTTGTAATCACCCTTCCCGTCGGGATGCGCGTATCCTCGCCCCGTCCGAGGATTTCGTAATCGAACAACTCGTAGTTGCGCCGGTCTTTCAGCGCGCCGTCGGCATGGATTCCCGCTTCATGAGCGAATATGTTGGCTCCGACGCCCGGCTGATTGATAGGTATCGGGATGCCGAAGGCGTATGATACGTATTTGGCCAGTTTGTCAGCCATTTTTAAGTTCAACTTGTCGCCGATGGTGTACTGCTTCATATCTCTTCCAAACTTGAGAGCCAGTATGCAGCTGACCAGGTCTGTCTGTCCGGCACGCTCGCCAACGCCGTTTACCGATGTGTTGATATACGCATCCACGCCGCTGTTGATAGCTGCCATCGCACCGGAGACTGCGTTCGCCACCGCCATACCCAGGTCGTTGTGGCAGTGGAGCTCGATGGGCATTTTAACCTGCCCGGCAAGTTCGCTTATACGTTTGCTGATAGTCATTGGCGTATCGTATCCGAGCGTATCGCAGTACCTAATGCGGTGGGCGCCGGCTTTCTTGGCGGCGAGTGCAAATTCGATGAGATATCCGATATCGGTGCGCGATGCATCCTCTGCGTTCACGCCGATGCTATTAACCTTGCTGTCGAGAGCATATTCCACAGCATCGACCATTTCCCGGATCACAGAATCGCGGTCAAGTTTGCCGTGAAATTTGTGCAGTATCATCTGATCGGAGGTTGAAATTGAGACGTTGAGGTCCTTTATGCCCGTGGATAGCGAAGCTTCAACATCGGAGACCAGGGCGCGGCACCATCCCTCCAGCACCAGGTTGTTAAAAACCCCCGACTCTTTTAACTCCAGGTTACCCTGTATATAGTTTCGCTCGTGGTTTACTGTGGGGAACGAGAACTCTGATTGATATATGCCCATCTCGGAAAGATAGAGATTCAGCATCGTTTTTTGCAGCTTGGCCATGATAATACGTGAAGCCTGGACGGCATCCCGGTTGGTAACGTCGATAAATCGGATCTGCGGCATTTGATTCGTTCTTTAACTTGAAATTTGGTGGCACTATATGGTAGCATAGGATAGGTTTGGATGCAACGCTACTTGACAGATTATTATAATATAAATATAATTAGCGAACTTTAATATTTGTGAATAAGTTGAGCTATGATAATCAATGTATCACAGCTGTTGAATGAGCACATTGGCTCTACGCGCAGATATAATGTAGATGGCGAAGAGGGATTTCCTTACAAAGGGAAAGTAAGTCTTGTACGCACTGATAAAGGTTTACTTGTGAGCGGCTCCCTTGTAACTACCCTTAATACTGTCTGCAGCAGATGTCTTTGTGATTTCGATTATGAACTGTTTGTTGATTTTGACGAAGAGTTCCTGTTGCATCGTGAAGAAGGGGCTTTCGTTATTAGTGAACATCGGGAGATAGACCTGAGCGAGGTTACGCGCCAATACACACTTCTAACCGAACCGATGAAGCCTCTGTGCAGTAAGGATTGTGCTGGTTTGTGTTCTCAGTGTGGCAAGAATCTTAATTTGGCAACTTGTGATTGTATAAAAGAGATCGACCCTCGTCTAGCTGTACTGGCGAGTCTAGTAAAGGATAGGTTATAAAATGGTTCCATTACCGAAACATAAAACTCCAAAATCAAAAAAAGGCAGGCGGCGCTCCCACCTTGCGTTGAACGTGCCCGCTCTCGATTACTGCCCTCAGTGCCACAGCCCCAAGAGGACACACCATGTTTGTCTCACTTGTGGTATGTATGGCGGCAGGGAAGTAATTAAAATAGAATCGAAGAAAAAGGAATAAAGCTAACGGGTTAAGTCTATGAGCGGAACAGCAAAGCAGGCAAACAATTACGCGTACGTCTTCCCCGGGCAAGGCTCCCAGAAAGTGGGCATGGGGCGGGATCTGTACGATGCGTTTAGCTCGACACGGAAGGTGTTTGAGGAGGCGGATGAAGCGCTGGGGGTGCACCTTTCACGTCTTTGCTTCGAGGGGCCTGAGCAGGAATTGTGTCAGACGGTTAACGCTCAGCCGGCAATACTCATGATGAGCATAGCATGTCTGAGAGCAGCCGCTGAGATATATGGAGAGCTTGTAACTCCCTCATATATGGCGGGTCATAGCCTTGGGGAATATACCGCTTTAGTAGCGGCCGGGGTGCTGGATTTCTCTGATGCCGTGCGTCTTACACGGCAGAGGGGCAGTCTGATGCAAAAGGCAGGACAAATAGCCCCTGGTGGCATGGTAGCTATTATCGGTTTGGATGAGGTTTCTGTTGAAGCGGTATGTCAGGAAACTGGAGCCAGGATTTCTAATATTAACTCTCCAGGTCAGATAGTGATTAGCGGCTCGCGAGAGGCTATGGTACGTTCTATCGACTTGTCTCTGTCGATGGGAGCACGATATAGCAAACCGCTTAATGTAAGCGGAGCCTTCCATTCGCATCTTATGGAGCCAGCCGTTGAAGGAATGGCTAGAGCTATAACTGATGTGAAATTCCATGATCCTCTTGTTCCCATTGTAGCCAATAGCACCGCGAAGCCTGTGGCTACCGCTGAAGAGATCAAGCAGGAACTATTGGATCAAATCGCTAACTGCGTCCAATGGCAGAAGAGCGTCGAGTATATGGTTGGAGCGGGAGTCTCCACTTTTGTTGAAGTTGGCCCCGGTCAAGTGCTAAGTGGCCTTATTAAGCGCATCAGCAAGGATGCGCGTACCGTGAATGTCGGGGATGTAAGCTCGGTGAAGGATATGAAACTCTAGGTTTTTGCACCTAGGATATAGGGTGTGTTGCTAAGTAATATATCGAGCTGAAAGTCGGTTCTGCGGATTGGAAAGCCCCCAATTTTTGCTAAAGGCTTATTTATCTTGCCTTAATAGGGTTTAGCTATTAGATTTGGCAAAGGTGAAAATAAATTGGGAACAAGGAGGAAGGCAAGAGTCAAAGCGCTTCAAGCGCTTTATGAGATAGATTCTGTTGGACATAATGTGGCTGAGGTCCTAGGGCGGCAGACGGAGGATGACCCACTCGAAGAGGAATCGGCGATATTTATGAAGGAATTGGTGGAGGGGGTCTTGAGTAATGAGGCGGAGATCGACAGGGTTATAGAGATTTATGCACCAGCATGGCCGGTAGCACAGATGGCGCTTGTAGATAGAAATATATTGAGACTTGCCATCTTCGAAATTTTGTTTAATAATAAAGTACCAGTCAAGGTAGTAATAAATGAAGCGGTAGATCTAGCCAAAATGTTTGGCGGCGATAATACACCCAAGTTTATAAATGGGGTATTAGGGACTGTAAGCGCCCAGTCGGGCAAAAAGAGGAGGTGATACAGTGGCCACAGTCTTAGAGAGACTGAAAAAGATAGTTGTTGAGCAATTAGGAGTTGAGGAAGAGCAGGTACAACCTAAAGCCTCTTTCGTTGACGATTTAAATGCCGATTCGTTGGACCTGGTTGAGTTGATCATGGCCAT
>CAYGXY010000027.1:0-5221 GCA_964354045.1 uncultured Dehalococcoidales bacterium | reverse complement strand
CCGAGGTCTTCATAAGTGATCAGCTCGGCGATGGAGAAGCAGTCGTGCACCTCGCACATGCCGATCTCTTTCTTGGGGTCTTTGATGCCGGCATCCTTGTATGCCTGCTTGGAGGCCCTGACCGTCTCCTCCCAATGCGTGTAGTCGTAGTCTGTCCTGACCTTGCCCATGCCCGGGCCGGTGGAAAGGCCGAAGGCCTTGATGGTGACGTAGTCGCTCTTGAACTTCTTGGCGTCCTCGGTGCGGCACAGTATGGCCGCCGAGCCGCCGTCGGTCACGCCGCAGGCATCGAACAGGCCGAGGGGCCATGCGATCATGGGCGCCTTCATGACCTGCTCCTCCGTGACCTGCATGCGCAGGTGGGCGCGCGGGTTGAGCGAGCCGTTGTAGTGGCTTTTGACTGATATCTTGGCCAGCGTGCGCTTGCCCTCCTCCGGGCTCAGTCCGAATCTGTGGAAGTAGCGGGTAGCGGCCATGGCATAGCGCCCGGGGGCCGAGTCGCCGGAGCCGAACACGGGGTGCCACTTCTCGCTGCCGCCGGCCTGAGTCGCCACCGGCAGGCCGCCGTAGCCGGTGTCCTTGAGTTTTTCGTATCCGACCGCGAGCACCACGTCGTATGCTTTCGCCATTAGGGCGAAGGCCGCCGCTCTAAGCGACTCCATGCCCGTGGCGCAAACATTTTCCACCCTGGTGACCGGTATATAATCAAGCTTCAGCGGGGCTGATAACTGGGTAGCGGTCGATCCCATTACCGTGCCGACCCATGCCGCCTGAATGTCCTTGGGGCCGACGCCGGCGTCCTGGAACGCTTCGTAGGAGGCATCGATGACCAGGTCATAGCCGTCCTTGTCCCACAGCTCACCGAACTTGGTGCAGCCCATTCCGATTATGGCTACTTTATCTTTAATACTCTCTGCCATTTTCGTTATCTCCTCCTAAGATACTCTCACCGGGCGGCACTTCCAGAAGTAGTTGTGCACACCGGCTCCATCGTGAATTCTTCTGAAGGTCATCTCTACCTTCATGCCGATGCTGATCTTCGATGTATCGCGGTCGGTCATAGTGAGGTAGATGCGTCCATCGTCGTCGAATTCGCTTATCGCCCACACACGCGGCGGATCGACCTCTACTGCGCGCTCGTCCATGCAATAGGTGAAAACGGTGGCTTTCTTCTCGGAAAGCCTGACCTCGTCGTATTCGTCCTTGGACTGGCAGTACGCGCATATCCGCTGGATGGGGAACTGTATCCTGCCACACTTCTTGCACTTGCAGCCGTGGAACGGGATGACCTGCGTGCGGTCGCGCCACATCATGGGCAGTGAGCTGATGTACTGCGGCCTGCGATCGGCCTCCCCCTGCATCAGGTTGCGGAATTTGATGTATTTCTCGTAGTTCGCAATAGGCATCTTAGAGGCCAGGTGCTTCTTTATGCCCCTGCGGTTCTTGATGTTGGCGACTTTATCGGTTACCTGCAGCACGAAAGCATCAGCGCCATCGCCGTAGTTGGCCAGCAGGATTTTGTCCCCGGCCTTGGCATCTTCCAGCGCTGCCACCAGCATCATGGGCGCTAGCGCGGCTCCGGTATTGCCCAGGGCTCCGTACATCGGGTTCTGTATCTGGCTATCCTCCAGCTTGAGCGATTTCGCCAGCCTGCCGTGGCTCCTGCCGTCGGGGCCATAGAGCACCACTTTTGCAAAGTCGCTGGTTTTCATATTAGTTTTCTTCAGCAGTCCTTTGATGGCGTACATCATCTTCTCGGTGTAGCCGTGATCCATAATGAAGCGGTCTTCCCATGTGTGTATGTAGGCGTCCTCAGCCCTCTTCCAGACGTCTACGAAATCGCTGGAAATGGAGAAGCTGTCTACGATCTCAACCGCCACGTCCTCGTTGCTGATAAGGAAGGCGGCCGAGCCGTCGCCGAACACAGTTTCGAACTCCGATGCCGGCGGCGCCAGTCGGCAGTCCGCTATCGTCACCAGCACGTTCTTGGCCGATCCGGCCTTGACCGCGTCGCAGGCGATCTTGAGCGCGCTCGTCCCCGACCTGGTCGAACTGGACAGGTCGACCGTGTTGACGGTGGTGCGCAGGTCTACCGCTGCGGCGATGATGCTGGCAACTAGCTTCTCGTCATAAGGCGAGGTTGTGGAGGCAAACACAAGACCGTCAACTATTTGACGGTCGTATCCGGTGAGACAATCGATAGCGGCCTCCACCGACATAGTGAGGCTATCCTCATCGTAGTTGGCCGTTGCCCTCTCCCCTTTTCCGCCCCTTCCTCCCCAGGCTCGGGCCAGTTCAGCTTCGCTTAATCTGTAAACAGGTACATAAGCGCCAAAAGATTTTATCCCGATCACTGTTCACTCCTCTCTCAATGAATCAAAATGTGAAAGTCGACCTTGAATATTTTAATCGCTGGCGATGATTAGGTCAAATTTCGGGATAGAGAAAGTGTGGTGAACTCCCTGTTATCCCCCTTGAAAGGGGGAAACATCATCCGAACCCCCTGTCAGTCCCCCATACGTTGGGGGACATAAGTAGATTTAGGGGACACCCCTAATACCCCGTCAGGAGAGAAATCTCCTGCACCTCTTGAACGCCCCATGCGGCTGCGCCGCTTCCCCCTCTTTATCAAAGAGGGAGTTAGGGGGAGTTCGCACTCCCCGTCATTGCCTGACTTGATCAGGCAATCCAGAGCCCGCCATTTATTTTGTAGCGGTGGATTTAAAACCCACCCTGCTTTGGGTGGGGGTATGCATATGAGGATGGAGGTATTATAATGATACAATTATTGAAATGGAGAAACTGATCGAAGGAGCGCTCCATCTGGGCCTGTCGCTTACGGCGCAGCAGGTGGGGCTTTTTCAGGCTTATTACGATGAGCTTGTCGATTGGAACCGCAGAATGAACCTCACTGCAATAGTCGATTGTGACGAAGTGCAGATCAAACACTTCCTCGATTCCCTCACCGTTTCGCTGGCCTTTTCGAAGATGCCCTCGTCGGTCGTAGACGTTGGTACAGGCGCCGGATTGCCTGGTGTGGCGTTGAAGATTGCTTATCCGGGCATCGAACTGACCCTGATTGAGTCCACACAGAAGAAGGCGGTATTCCTCAATCACCTTGTCGATACCCTCGGACTGAAGGGTGTGAAGGTTTTAACCGGGCGCGCCGAGGAATTGGCTCATGACTTACGTTATCGCGAACATTTCGATGCGGCGTTGGCGCGCGGTGTCGCAAAACTTGCTTCTTTAAACGAGCTGACGCTGCCTTTTTGTGCCGTTGGCGGCGCGTTCATCGCGATGAAGAATTGGCCGCCCGATGGGGAGGTTGACGAGGCCGAGATGTCATTTAATGTCTTAGGCGGACGGCTGCGGCAGATTGTGCGCATAGGGCTGTGGGGGCTTGAGGACCGGTCTCTGGTCGTTATCGACAAAACAAGGCCCACCCCGGAGAAAGATCCCCGGCGCAGCGGTATACCGCAAAAACGCCCGCTGTTGCGAAGCGCAAAGGAATCGAATTGACGGAAGAGCTTAAGCCCGATACCGTTCCGGCGAATGGAAGTCCGGTGGAAGAAAAGAACTTCCTCCGCAAGCGATTTTTCAATTTCCGCACACTGATATCCCTCATGTTGGCAATCGGCCTGATAGTGGTCATCTTTACTCAGCTTAATGTCGACTTTGCCCAGATGTGGAGTAAGATAAAAGAATGCAATCCATGGTACTTCGCCTCCGGTTTCATCTGTTACTATCTGAGCTTCCCTATGCGAGCTATAAGATGGCGTTACCTGTTGCACCATGCCGGAATACGTGAGGATCAGGGCGTTGCAATGCCATCTACCTGGGGGCTGACACAGATGGTAATGATGAATTGGTTCGCCAACTCCATACTTTATGCGAGATTAGGTGATGCCTACCGCGCTTATCTTTTTAAAGATCGTACCGGGGTCAGCTTCTCAAAGACGCTGGGCACACTGCTCGCCGAGCGCCTCCTTGATATCCTCGTTATTGTTTTATTAACGGTCGTATCCATCATCTGGCTGCTGATTACAGGCGGGCATGACTGGAAGGTATTCGGGATAGTTTTGGTTATCGGGATCGTTCTACTGTTGGGAATCGCTATGATTCTGGGCGGGATGGGTAAGTTTGGACATAAACTGTCGCAGCATCTGCCGAAGAAGGTCAGAGTTTTCTACACCATGTTTGAGCAGGGCGCCCTGAGCAGCTTCGGGCAAATGCGGCTCCTTATGCTGATGACGGTGGTTATCTGGCTGCTGGAGGCCGGACGGCTCATCCTGGTAGCGCAGGCGCTGGGGATTCCAATTATAGAAGTTGGGATAGCACTTTTCATTTTCGCTGCTCTGGCCAACGCCCTGATAACAGCTATCCCTCTCACCCCGGGCGGGTTGGGCTTAGTGGAGCCCGGTGTAGCCGGACTTTTGATGATTACAGGCCTTGCCAAGTCGGAGGCGTGGTCTATTACCTTATTGGATCGTAGCATAAGCTTTTTAAGTGTAATCGCCGTAGGGCTGCTGGTGTTCGCTTACTGGCATGTGATGGAAGCTGTACGAAAACGGCGTTCAGTGCGTGCACACCCGCGCTAGGGGGATTTTACGTAGGGGCGTATCGCGATACGCCCGCCCTGGATCACCCGGTCAAGCCGGATGATGACATCAACCTCTCGCGGCAGTAGGTATTCTGCAACCTTTTTTAGACAATCCTGCCAGGCAGCAGACTTTGCATTTCGGCGATTTGCGGCAGACATCCTTGCCGTGGCGCACAAACAGCGCGTGGTATTCGTTGAACATCCCCTCGTCGTGCGGCAATCGATCCATGAATAATTGCTGAAACGCCTCATATCTGTCGCTTGCCGGCGCGAGCCCCAGCCGTCCGATTATCCGCTTGGTATAGGCGTCTATGACGAATATCGGACGATGCGCGGCGTAGAGCAGTATCGAATCGGCGGTCTCCGGCCCGATGCCGTGGATCGATAGCAATTCCTTGCGCAGGTCGCTTGTGTCGAGCTCGAAAAGTCGGTCGAGGCTTCCGTCGTACTCCCGGGTCAACCGCTCGACGAATGCCTTCAGCTTGGCGGCCTTGGCGTTGTAGTATCCCGATGGCCGTATTAAGATCGCCAGCTTCTCGGTCGCTATCTCGTCGAGTGATTTCGGGTCGAGCAAACCGGCAGCGTTGAGGTTAGCAATGGCTTTCTCCACGTTGGTCCATG